>CAZMQH010000011.1:0-21616 GCA_964568245.1 uncultured Methylomarinum sp. | reverse complement strand
TGACTCAAAAGGGCTTTCCCTCGCGACGGTTTCTATTCTCGGACAGCCTCCTAGGGATGATAAATTTTCAGCAAGGAGTGCAAAAACAAGTAAAATCTCCTCCTCTTTGTTCTTTTTAAATAAAATATGTTTATAGACTCTCATTGTCATCTGGATCGTATTGATCTGGAACCGTACCAAAATGATTTTAGCCTTTTTATGCAAGAGGCTAAAAATAGTCAAATTGATCACATGCTATGTATTGCGATTGATTTAGAATCATATCCAGCAATGCTTGATTTGGTTGGTGATTATCCTGAAATTTCATTATCTGTAGGTGTTCACCCTAATGTAAAGGATGGGCATAATCCAAGTGTTGATGAATTGATTAAATTAGCAAGCAATTCAAAAGTTATTGCTGTTGGGGAGACTGGATTGGATTATTTTCGTAGTGAAGGTGATTTAGATTGGCAGCACCAGCGGTTTAGAAACCATATAAAGGCTGCTAAAGCTGTCAATAAACCATTGATTATACATACGCGTGAAGCGGGGCATGATTCACTGGATGTTTTAGCTGATGAAGGTGCGGATCAAGTGGGGGGTATTATTCATTGCTTTACTGAAGACTGGGAATATGCAAAAAAAGCATTGGATATAGGTTTCTATATATCTTTTTCTGGCATTGTTACCTTTAAAAATGCACAGGCTATAAAAGACGTGGCTAAAAAAGTCCCTGCTGATCGTTTTTTGATTGAGACAGATTCTCCGTATTTAGCCCCCGTACCTTTTAGAGGGAAGTCAAACTATCCTACTTATGTTCGTTATGTAGCTGAGCATATAGCAGAATTAAGAGAAACATCAGTAGAAAATATTGCCCAACTTTCAACGGATAATTTTAATAAACTGTTCAATATAGAACGTTAAAATAAATAGCTGAGCACCTTAGTTGAGCTAGCTACAGTAGAGACAAGGTAGGCCTTGTCTTGTCTCTACAAATACATGGTGCAATCCTCTATCCTGTTACACTTTTGTTGTCACGCCTCGGTAATTACTCCTCAGTCCTAAATAACTCTACTTACACATCTATCCATGTATTAGTTGAAGACAAACAAAAAAACCTGAACCCGTTGCCAAAGTCATTAGTTATTTTATTTAGTGTTGCAGATATTTATTTATCAAAAGCTGTTTCAGAACGCTTCACTATGTGATAATAAGCGGTTATTTTAGCCTTGCCTGTTATCTGCAAGGTCATTAAGAAAATTAGCAAAATCGTATGGGCATATAAATGGACGACAATAAAAAGAAAGCGCTGGGTGCAGCGTTAATGCAAATTGAGAAACAGTTTGGTAAAGGCTCTGTTATGCGTATGGGGGATGTTTCTACCAAAGGGATTGAAGTGGTTTCAACGGGGTCTTTATCACTTGATATTGCATTAGGAGCAGGAGGCTTACCAAAAGGTCGTGTTGTTGAAATATACGGGCCTGAGTCATCAGGTAAAACAACGATGACTTTGGAAACTATTGCCCAAATGCAAAAGCAAGGTGGTACGGCTGCTTTTATTGATGCGGAGCATGCTTTAGATCCAATTTATGCTGAAAAAATTGGTATTAATTTAGATGAATTGTTAATATCTCAGCCTGATACAGGGGAGCAAGCCTTGGAAATCACCGATATGCTGGTACGTTCAGGTGCGGTTGATATGATTGTAATAGACTCGGTTGCTGCTTTAACACCAAAAGCTGAAATTGAAGGCGATATGGGCGATTCTCATATGGGCCTACAAGCACGGTTAATGTCCCAAGCATTAAGAAAATTGACCGCCAATATTAAGCGTTCAAATACCTTAGTGATCTTTATCAACCAATTAAGAATGAAGATTGGGGTGATGTTTGGTAATCCTGAAACAACGACTGGCGGTAATGCTTTAAAGTTTTATGCTTCTGTTCGCTTAGATATTCGTCGTATTGGAGCCATTAAAAAGGGCGATGAAATTATTGGAAATGAAACCCGAGTTAAAGTCGTTAAAAATAAAATAGCACCACCGTTTAAACAGGCTGAATTCGAAATTATTTATGGGGAAGGGGTATCTTTCCTAGGGGAATTGGTCGATTTAGGTGTTAAGTACGGGTTTATCAATAAAGCAGGTTCTTGGTACAGCTATGGTGATGCTAAAATAGGGCAGGGTAAAGAAAATGTTAAAAAATATTTAAGTGAAAACCCTGATAAAGCACAAGAAATTGAAGCCAAAATTCGTGCAGAAGCTTTAGATGTGAAGGACGACAAAGAAGAGAAAGCCAACGATAAATAGTTGTGTTAAATAGTACTGTTGATTCTGAAAAGGAAATTAGAGAAAATTGTTTACGCTTATTAGTTCGACGAGAACATAGTCAGCGAGAGTTATTGGATAAATTAGCAATCAAAGGAATTGAGCGTAGAGCAACACAAGTTATTATTGATCAACTGATTGATGAAGGATGGCAAAGCGATGATCGTTTTGCAGAGTCCTATGCACGTTACAGAATTAGAAAAGGCTTTGGCCCAGTCAAAATCACTTATGAGTTAAAACAAAAAGGTATAAGTGATTTTGATTTAGACCCTGTAGTATTAGATGTGGCCGATAGTTGGTTTGATCTATTAACCCAGGTGTACCATAAAAAATATGCTGATAATGGCGAGTTATCTCAAAAAGAACGGCTTAAACGAAGTCGATTTCTACAGCAGCGTGGCTTTAGTCATGAAATGATCAATATAGTTTTAAAGTAGTATATGTAGCCTTGTTGGTTCTAGGCTGTTAAAGGAACACTCTGATTTATTAAATTAGGGTTGTAAAATATATCAATTAAGTTAGATAATATGAAAAAAATGACCAGTGCAGAGTTACGTGCTGCCTTTCTAGAATTCTTTAAGCAACAGGGACACTCTGTTCAGCCTTCCAGCTCACTTGTACCAGGGAATGACGCCACATTGTTGTTTACAAATGCTGGGATGGTGCCTTTTAAAGATGTTTTTTTGGGCAGAGAGAAACGTGACTACAACAGAGCAACAACTACACAGAGATGTGTACGTGCTGGTGGTAAGCATAATGATTTAGAAAATGTAGGGTATACCGCAAGACACCATACATTTTTTGAAATGCTGGGTAACTTCAGTTTTGGTGATTATTTTAAAAAGGATGCCATTCATTTTGCTTGGAATTTTTTAACCAAAGAGTTAGAAATTCCCGCTGAAAAATTATGGATCACGGTGTTTGAAGAAGATCAGGAAGCCGAAGAAATTTGGTTGCAAGATATTAAAGTAGATCCTGAAAAACTTTCAAGAATAGGTGCAAAAGATAATTTCTGGTCAATGGGTGATGTCGGGCCTTGTGGTCCTTGTACTGAAATATTTTATGATCATGGAGCAGATATAGCAGGAGGCCCTCCTGGAACTCCCGAAGAAGATGGGGATCGCTATATTGAGATCTGGAATCTAGTGTTTATGCAGTATGATCGGGATAAAGAAGGCGAATTACACCCTTTACCAGCACCTTCTGTTGATACAGGCATGGGTTTAGAGAGAATTGCAGCGGTTTTGCAAGGTGTACATAATAATTACGAAATTGATTTGTTTCAAGGTTTATTAAAGGTTGCAGCTAAACTGTCGGGCACTGCGGACTTAGCAAATAGTTCATTACGTGTTATTGCCGATCATATTCGTTCATGCGCTTTTATGGTGGTTGATGGGGTATTGCCAGCAAATGAAGGGCGAGGCTATGTATTAAGACGTATTATTCGCCGTGCCATTCGTCATGGATACCGCTTAGGTGTTGATGATGTTTTCTTTTATAAGTTAGTTGCGCCTTTAGTGGCTGAAATGGGCGAAGCTTTTCCAGAATTAAAGCAGGCTCAAAAACAAGTTGAACGAGTTTTAAAGAAAGAAGAGCAACGCTTTGCTGAAACATTAGAGCAAGGAATGAAAATACTGGAGGCTAGTGTAAGCAAGCTTGAAGGTAAAGTTATTCCTGGTGATGTGGTGTTTCTTTTATATGATACCTATGGATTTCCTGTCGATTTAACCGCTGATTTTGCTAGAGAGCAAAACTTAACTGTTGATCATGCTGGGTTTGAAGTTGAAATGACCGCCCAACGAAATAGAGCAAGAGCGGGTGGTAAATTTGATGCTGATTACGATCAAGATATAAAGCACGACAGTCAGACTGATTTTACGGGTTACCACAGCTTAAAAGATACATCGCAAATAGCAGGGCTATTTGCTAAAGGTCAGGCAGTTGAAACTTTGAATGAAGGTGAAGACGGTGTGGTGGTTTTAGAAAAAACACCTTTTTATGCTGAATCAGGTGGTCAAGTTGGGGATAATGGCCTTATCGAAGTTGAAGGTGCTATTTTTAAAGTTTTTGACACTCAAAAACAAGGTGGAGCACTGTTTTTACATAAAGGAAAAGTGATTAAGGGAAGTGTTGCGATAGGTCAAGTTTGTAGCCTAACGGTTAATGGTGACGATAGAAATGCAACAGAATTAAATCACTCAGCTACTCATCTGTTACATGCTGCATTACGCCAAGCATTAGGTGAGCATGTTGAGCAGAAAGGATCATTAGTCAATCCGAATAGATTACGCTTTGATTTCTCTCATTTTGAACCGATGACAGTAGATGAAATTAGTACTATTGAATCGATTGTCAATGAACGAATTAGAGCGAATAACCTAGTTTCAGCTGAGACTATGTCAAAAGATGATGCGGTGAAAGCTGGCGCGATGGCGTTATTTGGTGAAAAATATGGGGATGAAGTTCGTGTGTTGAAAGTGGGTGAATTCTCAATAGAACTTTGTGGCGGAACTCATGTAGAGCGATCAGGTGATATTGGTTGTTTTAAAATCATTAGTGAAACTGGGGTTGCTTCAGGTGTCCGTCGAATTGAAGCCGTCACTGGAAAGTCATGTTTAGACTTTATTGTTAGTCGAGATAAAGTATTAGCTAATATTGCCAGGTTAGTCAAAAGTTCAGCAGAAAAATCAGCAGATAAAGTTCAGCAATTAGTTGATAAGAACAAACAGTTAGAAAGAGAATTGGATCGTTTGAAATCTAAATTGGCTGCTTCAGCTGGGGGCGAGTTAAGTTCTCAGGCTGTTGATATTGATGGAATTAAAGTATTAGCGGTTAAACTTGATGATGTCGATCCAAAAGCCTTACGAGATATGGTTGATCAATTAAAAAACAAACTAGGAAGTGCTGTCATTGTATTGGCGACAGTTCAAGGTGAAAAAGTCAGTTTAATTGCGGGTGTATCAAAAGATCAAACAAAACGCTTAAAAGCAGGGGATTTAGTTAATTCTGTCGCGATTAAAGTGGGCGGTAAAGGCGGTGGTCGACCTGATATGGCTCAAGCAGGTGGAAATGATCCTTCTGGTTTAGGTGAGGCATTAAAGTTAGTGCCTCAATGGGTACAAGAGCATATTTCGTAATAAAACCTTCTTTTAGAGGGGATGGTTTGCAAGAGCTGAAAGTTTTTTCATTTCTTGCAATCGTGTTGGTTAAGTTTAAGTTAAAAAATGGCATTATTCGTATATAAATTTGGTGGTACTTCGGTGGGTTCGGTTGAACGAATAAAAGCCGTTGCAGAAAAAATTAAAGCAGCTCGAGATAATGGTGATGATATTATTGCTGTTGTTTCAGCAATGAGTGGCGAGACCAATCGGCTCACATCATTAGCAACTCAAATACAATCTGAACCGACCAATCGAGAAATGGATGTGTTGCTTTCAACGGGTGAACAAGTCACGATGTCATTGCTTTCTATGGCATTGCATGACCTTGAATGTTCAGCTCGCTCCTATACTGGGGGACAAGTAAAAATCCTTACGGATACTGCGCATACCAAAGCTAGAATTAGAGAAATTGATGATATTAACATCAGAAAAGACCTTGAGCAAGGGAATGTAGTGGTTGTTGCTGGTTTTCAAGGTGTTGATGAAAATAACAATATTACTACGCTCGGGCGGGGGGGGTCTGATACTACCGCCGTTGCCTTAGCCGCAATATTAAAGGCAAAAGAATGTCATATATACACTGATGTTGATGGTGTTTATACTACTGACCCGCGAGTAGAACCAAAAGCGAAAAAGTTAGATAAAATAACATTTGAAGAAATGTTGGAAATGGCCAGTTTGGGCTCAAAAGTTTTGCAGATACGATCAGTCGAATTTGCAGGAAAATATAATGTTGCATTAAGAGTATTATCCTCGTTTAAAGAAGGTAATGGCACACTAATTACCTATGAGGAATCAGAAATGGAAAGAGCGTTAATATCAGGCATTGCATTTAATCGAGATGAGGCTAAACTAACTATAACTGGTGTTCCTGACTTGCCAGGCATAGCATCTAAAATATTGTGCCCAGTTGCAGATAAAAATATCGAAATTGATATGATTATTCAAAATATAGCCGCTGATAAGACTACTGATTTTACTTTTACCGTACATCGTAATGATTACCAAAAAACTAAAGCGATTTTAGATGAAGTCTGTCAAAGTTTAGGGGCAAAAGAAGTGACAGGTGATGACAGTATCGTTAAAATATCAATTGTCGGTGTGGGTATGCGATCTCATGCAGGAATAGCAAGTACTATGTTTAAAACCTTGGCAGATGAAGGTATTAATATTAGAATGATCTCAACATCAGAAATTAAAATTTCCGTTGTTGTTGATGAAAAATATTTAGAACTAGGCGTGCGTGCATTGCACAATGCTTTTGGATTAGATAAAGACCAAAAATAATTTATTTTTGATCTTTATCTTTTTTAAAAAAATAGTTATAATAGAGAGCTTGGTTAGGTTGAATGAGATCAAGCAGCTAACTTAAATGGAAATGTAGGGAGATATTATGCTTATCTTAACTCGAAGAGTTGGAGAAACCTTAATGATAGGTGATGATGTTACAGTCACTGTATTAGGGGTTAAAGGTAACCAGGTTCGAATTGGTATCAATGCACCTAAAGAAACATCTGTGCATAGAGAAGAAATCTACGAAAGAATTAAAAAAGAACAAGAAGAAGCAACTGGATTGACGGGTTCTGAAGAGTAACAAGTTTTAGGAGAGTTGGCCGAGCGGCCGAAGGCGCTCCCCTGCTAAGGGAGTATGGGCTTTAACTCCCATCGAGGGTTCGAATCCCTCACTCTCCGCCATTATTTGGCAGCGAATTATTTAAAGAGTAAACTAAATAATTGGTTGACAAAAAAATCAAGAAGGTATAAAATAAAAAGTTCAACAAGGCGCCCGTAGCTCAGCTGGATAGAGTACTCGGCTACGAACCGAGCGGTCGGGAGTTCGAATCTCTCCGGGCGCGCCATTTTTAAAATTATTCCCCTGTAGCTCAGCTGGTAGAGCGGGTGACTGTTAATCACTAGGTCGGCGGTTCGAGCCCGTCCGGGGGAGCCAAATAAATAAAAGCCTGTAGCGATTTTTCGTTACGGGCTTTTTTATGCGTAGTGCCTTTTGTAGTGCCTTTCAAATTGATGCCCCAGTATTTCTAACTAATTGGAGGTGATTCGCACATAGCACGAAGCGAAGCCACCATTTGAATTTGGTGGTTATCACTTGTGAGTAGTGAACAAAATGCTTTTAGTTTAATGTAATCTCGAAAAATTTTCTTAGTGTTGTCAATAGTCAATAATTATTGATTGGATGCATTTGGTAAAGCACAATAAATAACTAACATACATTACACATAATTTTTGTATTTAACGAAATGGATAGACATATCTAGTTAGAACAACAATGCTCGTATTCGGAAAGCAAGAGTGGTGTGTCGAGGTGAAATGCTGGAATAATGTTGGCTATGTAACCTGCATGTGATATTGAGGATGGAGAAAAGACAGGAAAAAGGGGGCTGTTATTTGTTGCAAGCTACCTTATATGACAAAATTTTATTTTGCCTCATTTGATCTTTCTTGATAATAACGCTCAATATCTGAAGATCTCCAGCGTAGTGGTTTTTTAATGGAAGGCTCCGGAACATCTCCACGTTTTCTCATTCTCCAAAAAGTGGTTTTAGATGTCACTTTCAAAGTTTTCATGAGTTCGTTTGCTGTAATAAAGTAATCGGTCATGGTTATTCCCAGCGTATCTTAAGGTAAAAATTAAAAGAATAATTATCTGATTGATCATATAGAACTGTTCAGTTAATTTTCTTACTTCAGAGCGTATCATTACAAAAATTTTCACCCTATTCCATATAAAACCGTTTTTTAATCCTTATTGAGTTTTTTAGTGCAATTGAAGCTGGATGCTATAACTTATCCTAAAGCTAATGATTAGGTGATCATTAGCTACACTTATCAAGAGAATTTAGTATCGTTTGTGATTATATTTTCTCCGCAGTTCTTTGCAGAAACCAAAGAAATATATGACGATAGTGTATCCAAAAATTGTACAGTAGGAAATTTAAAATAATGAGAATATTATTAGCAACGTCTTCTCCTCATGTTATCCACAACATAAAGGCTTCATCTGAAAATACGAATGTAGATAAGGTAGAGACCGGTGAGGAAGTTTTTCAATTGCTGGAGAATCATCAATATGATTGTCTAATTACTGACCCTAATTTAATGGATATTGATGTTTGGAGTCTTGCACGATACATTCATTCAAATATAAATCTAGAATCAGATACGCGACTACCTATTTTTGTAATAGAAGATAAACAAGTTAAATATCCAAGGCTGTTATCTTCAGATTATGAAATTAAGACTATAGACTTATCTGCCGCATTGGATATTGATGAGTTGATAAAAAATGACACTATAGACAAGCCAGCTGTGTTGATAATAGATGATGACTTAAGTATCTTGGACGGAATGCGAATCGCATTGCAAAAAGAGTATGAGGTGGATATTTGCCACACTGGTCAAGAAGGGTTGGTGTGCTGGAAAAATAAAAAGCACGATCTGGTGTTGCTTGACTTAATGTTGCCTGGAATTTCTGGCGAAGAAGTGTTGCAAGAAATACGAACAATAAATCCATATCAAGCCATTATTATTGAATCAGCCAGGCCAGAAAAAGAGATACAGCAGAAATTAATTCTACTGGGCGTTAACGATTATTTAACAAAGCCTTTCACACCTGAAACACTTAAAAAAACTTGTCGAGTAGTATTAACCCAGGCGCTATACCAATGTGAATTAAACATAAGAGAAATAAAATTAAACTCAATTGTTAATGAGCTCTGGGTGACTCTTGAGGAATTAGAAAATGAAGAAACAGATAATGCAATAGACGCGATAAATAAAATAATATATTCAATGCCGGAAAGAATTGTTAATGAAGATTTATGTTTAAATAAAGCGATAGATCGAAGTGATAAGTTGAAGGCATAGTTAAATATATTGGAGTTATATTGGGTCACAATATTGTAACCAAAGAATGAATGAATTTGCTCTTATTTTATAGGGATAGATAAAGTAAATACTGAGCCTTTATTTATTGTGCTTGTAACGGAAATGTTACTGTTGAGTGTTTCAGCAAATAATTGACAAATAGATAGGCCCAAGCCAGAACCTTCATGAACTCTGGCTGACGACATATCAATTTGCCAAAAAGGAATGAAGATATTTTCCAGATTTTCCTCGGAAATACCGCAGCCTGTATCAGTAACAGATATTATTAAATGATTTGAATAGTTTTTACATACCACTGTTACTTTACCTGTCTCACAGTATTTATTGGCATTATCAATCAGGTTGTTGACTATTTGTTTTATCAATTGTTCGTCAGAATGAATTTGACCTTGGAAGTCGCATTTAATAATTAACTGATTTTTACGAATTTTGAGTAACGGGCTGTATTCTTCAGTAATCTGTTCCAGCAGGCTCTTAGGTGAAAAGTCAGTTTTATTAAGTGCTACTTTGTTTTCTGAAGCTTGAGAGTAATTTAATAAGTTGTCTATCTGCTTTTGTAAGCGTTCAAGACAATTTATGATATCTTTCACAAAGTAACCCTCATCTGATTTCATTAAATGAAGATAAAAAAGGGCGCTATGTAAAGGGGTTTTCATTTCATGAGAAACGATTTTTAAAATATCTGATTTAACTTGTGATGCTCCCTGAGCTTTACGATAAGCATCTGATAGTTCTAAAACGCGGTCTTTAATTTTTTCTTCCAGGTCATTTTCGTTCTTTTCAATTTTTAATATCATTAGATTAAATGATTCTTGAATATTGCGCATATCCATAGTCCCTTCGGATTCAATGCGCAAACCTCGATCGTGACTGGAGATTTTTTTCATCACCTTTGAAAGTTTGATTAAAGGAGCGGTGAGGTGTTGAGTCGAATAGTAGAGAAAACCGAAAATGATCGCTGTTAATAATGAAACGACCCCTGCATTATTAATTAAATTTTGCAGAATTAGATCGTTAATTGCTTCTTTAGAAACGACTAAAAGAATGCCTCCTATGATTTGTTGGTTCTGGTTATCCTTGGCAGCAGAACTGATGCACCAGTAGTTTTTTGTTTCCGTTAAGGTGTTGGCTAAAATATTAATTTTGCCACATGGGGAGGCGGAGTTAGTTGAATAAAGGCGCTGCTTTAGGGTATAGACACTGGCATGGATGATTAGTGGGTTATCAAGGAGCAGTAAAATTTTTTTTATATCACTTTTAGATTCAGTAATAATTGAAAATTTCGCCTGTTCTGCAATATTAATTGCCTGTCTTTGCCATATCTCCCTCATATGTCTACTGATTGAGGTAGAAAAGAGGTAGTGCATTGATAAAGTATATGAAAAAGCAAGAGCTAATAAAGTAAAGAAAGAAAGCGATAGCATGATTTGCTTAAAAGAGTGATTTTTTAATAATTGTTTCATTCGATAATCACTCTAAAATCATTTTCTATTATTGGTGGTACTATAATGCCTAAATGACGGGCTGCTCTGAGGTTGATGCCCTTATGGATTGCTCTTAACGGTTCAAGTTTTAAAGTTTCTTGATTATGCTGCTTGATGATGGCTGTTAAAAGTTCTCCTGTTTTTTGTCCCGTTCTCTCGAAATCAGGATATATGGCAAGTAAGATGCCACTTTCAAGGTGGCGAACATCGTTGGATATGAGAGTAACGTTTCGTTCCCAAGCTCTTTCGGAGAGTTTATACAGAAAGAGGTGTTCAATATTATTATTAACCCATACAGCCTCAGTTTTAGGGTTAGCATGGTTAATAGTTTTCCATAAAAACTGAACAATTGCTTTTTGTTCACTGCCTATTTTATGCGCCACTATTTGTGGAGCCTCTTGATTGTCAGTAAACCAGATAATGTGCCTTCCTTCAGTGCCTATATGCAGTGTTTTTATATGGGGCAAATAAAGGCGTAATGTTTTCTTCAGTACATCATCAGCGATAGAAAGAAAAACTCCATTATGGTGTCTGTTGTTTGGTAATAAAGTACCAGTCCTTATGATCAGGGAGGGGGATGAAAGAGAGTCAGCAAGCTCGGTTGTTTTGTTTCCAATGGTTACTATAGCCAAAAATTTATTGCTGTTAATCCATTGTTTAATTTCATCCTTGTTATTATCGCTCAATAACCGTACTTTTTTTTCGAATTGTGGGGTTTTTTGTTTGATGCCATCAATGATTAATTCAAATGTATTGGATAATTCTTGATTGGTCGAAGGAGCCAGGATAGCAATTTGGGGTTTTTCTGCTAAAACAGAGGGTAACAATAAGAATTGGGCGAGCAAGCCATAGACAATTTTTTTAAAGTTCTTTGATGCCATGAATATTTTTAATACTTTTCATTTTTCTAATATCAGGTAAAAAATCCACGCTATTCAAGCGTTTCAGCCAATATTTATCATTATCTACCCCAGCATTCCATGCTTGAATTGCTCTAATCGTTTTTGCACATAAATCAACTTGAAACTTACCTTCCGAGGTTGACTTTTTCTTCATCGATTCTATGATTCTGAGCAGGGATTCAACAGGATCATTTCTTTCATTTTTTGTTTCACCTTCTAATTTATTCAGGCGGGTGAAAAACTTAATCAGCAGAGGGTTGATGCTCAATATCAGGAGAGCGGCAGCCAGAATGCCGGTTGAGAATAATTTAGGATCAGGCTTGATGCCATCAATAAGAATTAATTCATCTTTAAAGATTTCTATAGCGCTATCAATATTCACTTCATTTCTCAGAGATCTTTTGTCTTGTAAGGCTCTTGGTTCGCCTCGTAAAGCAATGTTGATGGCTTCAGTAATGTATCCATGCTTTAGCCTGTTTGAATTAAACGTTAACCCAAGACGGCTGTAACAAGCTAAAACCGTCTCTTGTGATCTGTTTTTTATCGACACAGGATAAAGAGCACCAATCAGCTCGTCATAAGCAAGCTGGTCTAAGGTGTAAATGCAAATAGTTAATGTATCTGGTTTAGCTAATGCACCTTTCTCCCAGAGCCCCTTTCTAATTAAGCCAGTAATTTTGTAATAGTTTCCATTGATGAGAGCTACATCAACCGAAGCGATATAATCATTTAGGGTGTGGCTCTTAGCCAAGCTGAGCCATTTTTTTTTAGTTTTCAGAGCATATTTTACGGTATTTTCTTTAATATCACCTAATCCATCAGGAAGTGCCAACCAATCATCAAAAACTACATTATAAAAACAAATAGTTTTATTGTAGACTTGTATATTATCAGTAATATCAGTTAGTTCCATAATATAGTCGTTTTTATAAAAAAATAATTATAAAAGTAAAGTGTATCTTATTATCGAAAAATTTTAATGTATTTTTTCTTCGTTAGGAGAAAAAAGTAAAGTATAAAATGAGAACAAAGTAATCGTTAGAAGGTGATAGTCAATAATTATTATTTTTAATAAAAAATGATAATGAATTATAAGTTAATGTATTATATACTATAATAAAAGTATATTGTATTAAGTTAATTTATATGATATTTTATTTCTATGTCATAGAAAAAAGAAAATCTATGTGTTTGAATTTAATTCATGGGGAAACATATGATTAAAATAACGATTGTTAGCACCAAAGGAGGGGTTGGAAAAACCACGTTAACTGCAAATTTAGGTGGAATTTTAGCCGACTCTGGCTACCGTGTTTTGTTGATTGACGCAGACCCCCAGCCCACACTATCCAGCTATTATTCATTTGAACATCGAGCCACGCATGGACTGAAGGATTTTCTTATCAATTCGGCCACTGACAACACGATTAGTCAAACCACTATTGAAAATCTGGATGTGGTGGTCTCCGATGACCCTGAGGGGAAATTACGTGACTGGATACGCGATGCCCCTGATGGCCGTGTTCGTTTAAAGCATATTCTTACGTTTCTGGAAGATAAATATGACTTTGTCCTGATTGATACGCAAGGTGCAGTGGGGCCATTACAAGATGCAGCAGTAGCTGCTGCAGATTTTATGTTGTCCCCTATTCCCCCCGAAATCCTTTCAGCGCGTGAATTTGTTCGCGGCACGGTTTCCATGATTAAACGCCTAGAACCTATGGCAAGACTGGGCGCACCTATCGGCCCTCTTCGTGGAGTAATCTACCGTCAAGACAGAACAATAGATGCCAGAGTGATTGCGGATGAGCTGCGTAAAGCCTCTTTTACACCCAGTAAAGGAGCTATCACCATTTTGGATACGATTATTCCCAGTTCTGTGGTGTATAGGGAAGCAGCTACTCAAAAAATTCCTGTACATCGATTAGAAAAAAACCGCAAAGGTCCCTCATTGAGTGCAAAAGATTCCATGATGGCATTGGCAAAAGAACTTATCCCAAACCTTCCTGACCTTGAATAAAGTACACGACTCTATCAATGAAGGCACTAATAAAAAGGTGAGGTATTACTATGGCTGCAAAGGTAACAAAGGTGAAAAAACGTCCCAGTAGCGAGGATGTAAAAAATTTGCTCTTAGAAGGAAATTTCGGTTTATCGACGGATGATGTCCTGCCTTTGACTGATCCCATCAGCACCACTCAAATGGTGCTAAAGCTTGAGGATATTAAACCCTATGATAAAAATCCTCGACGCGAACGAAACCCCGAATATGAAAAAATCAAAGCATCAATACGCAGTAAAAAACAGTTAAATAATAATTTTAATGTCACCCGTCGCCCAGGTGATGAGTTATTGATGGTTGAATCGGGTGGCAATACTCGTCTAAGCATTCTCAAAGAACTCTACCAAGAAACAGCGGATGAGGCATTCAATACCGTGCATTGTCTGTTTGTGCCCTGGATATCAGAATCCAGTATTTTAACCGCGCATTTAATCGAAAATGAAATGCGCGGCGATATGATGCTGATTGATAAAGCCTATGCAGTGCAGGAGTTAAAGCGAGAGCTAGAAGCCGAAGAAGGAGAAACACTTTCTGACAAGAAATTTACTCAATTGGCTGCAGCGATAGGTTACAAACTATCTCGCACACATCTAATCCGCTTTAATTATGCACTTGAACTAGACCAGACAATCCCTTTTGTACTGAGAACGGGAATAGGTGGCCATAAGATTGATCAAATCAAAAAAGTAGAAAAAGCCTACAAACTGTATTGTAAAGATAAAACCGAATTATTTGATTCAGCATTTATGGCTGTCATGTCAGAAAGCAATACTGAGGATTATTGGGATTTTGAACAGGTGCGTTTGGAGCTGGATGATCGTCTTTCTGAATTAACAGGGATTCGGTATAATTTATTACGTCTGGAGGTGGATGCAATCCTCTCCAATCAACCTAATAATATGGCTGGTCAGGTAGAGCAATACGCTCAACAAGAGGCAATTCCAGAACCAGAAAAAAATGAACAACAAGCCCAATATTCAATACCTATACCACTGCATAATCAACATCAAGCCTATGAATCAGAGATTAATCCCCCAGAAAGCAAAGAGTCGCTGACGAATGGGTCAGAAGATGTCATTGCTCAAAATAATAGCCCCGTTTCTGAACCAGATGCTGTAGTAACACTTACAGATAAGAGAAACACTGAGCTAACTAAAAAAGAAAAACTGTCACAACTCATACATTTGCGTCAAAAAGGATTTGAATTGTCTTGCAAAATAGCCAGATCAGCAGATCTTGAAGAAATAGTCATGCAAGCAAAGTGTGGCTACGGATTTTTCATGGAATCGCCTGCAAAACCATTAGTCCCCGATTCTATCGGTTATTTTTCCTGGTGGCTGCTATTCGGTATTTCCGAACAAAATGTAAATAATGAATCGCACTATCCCATGTGGGCCTATACCGATTTATATAGCCGCTTTGGTGAGGATCAACGCAATCAGGATAATAGTCTGGCTAACTGGGTTGGACTTGAACCAGGCGTTACACGACTGATTAATGGATGTTTGCAGCAGCAAACTATTAGTGATCAGATATTTACCGATGTTTTCCGCTTGATGGAAAATTGTCGAAAAATACAAGGCAATTTCTTGGACAATGAAATCTGGGAGGAACCATCATGAAAACGATTGATAATAAATCTGAATATGCTTTAAACACATTAATGTTTGTGGTGAGACTGGCGGCAGAAGGCGACTTTAGAACGCCATTAAAGTTAGGGCTCAGTGAACAACAAATTCATGAGCTATTGACTTTAAATAATCAAGAAATTCATGAAATGGCCTCGATTGCAAAAGCTAATTTCCTGAATATCCAGTTTGATCAAGAAGCCCTCGATGTTGCTTTAAATATTAATGCAGTGAAATCTTTGCGCCGAAAAGAAATTTTTCAAATGTTGAATGCTGGTGCCTCATACCCTGTGATGCATCACTTATATGGGCTGACAACAGAGAATATGGCGAACTACAAAAAAATCATGAGTCTGCCAAAAAATGAAGGTCGACCCATGAATGCAACTGAAAAAGAAGAACATGAGCTCTGGGAATTGATGAAGCCAGCAGGGGGTCTGGATAGTGAGAATCTGGCTCAATTACTGTTAAATGCTCATAAAAAAACAAGTGTCAAAATCAATACGATTTGGGTGTTATTGAAAGAATGGTGGGGCGATGAATCATCCAATAAATAAAGCCGGTATAAAGTCATGGGTCGTGTAGAAATATGGAGCCGCAACTAACTATTTCCGATACGGTTAAACTGCTCTCAGACCGTATTCAAACAGAAATCAATCGTTTGAGTGGTGATGCAGCGAATAGGGACGAACAAACTGATTCTTTGGTGTTTATTGGCAATTGGCAAGATGCTATCCCACGATCAATCTGGGTGGACGGATTACTGAGTGCAATTGACGTTCGTTCTTGGGGGATTATTCGCACTCAGGCTGTCAATGGGTCGGCAGTCATCTTATCGCTTAATAATCTGCTAAAAGACACATTAGGGTACTCTAATGCGACAGTCTCTCGTGTCATCTTTATTTTACGATTAACTCGCTGGATTTCATTGTGTTCAAAATTACGCACGGAGACTGGGAAATTTAGAGGCAATATCTATGCAATTCATGATCATCCCGTTTCTTTAGAAGATGCCATCTATCTGGATAGTCATTATATTGAGTTCGTCAAAAAGCAGACCAGCCACAGTAATAATGCCATAAGAACTCTGGCTCAATCGGTCTGGCAAGCTATCAGAGTATCAATTCATCAAGAAAATAGTTTTCAGGGTGCATCATTAACGAATAGTGTTAACGGTGCTCTAAATCAACTGGCCTATCAAAGCGATCAAGAAAATAGCAGAAATAACCAGGCTGTTCATATTTTCAATTTAAACCAAGATAGAAATAGCCACGTTCAAAAATTAAATGTGGATGCAAAATACCAAGTTCAATTTTTAAACGTGGCTGAGCTAAAAATTGAAAGTGATAAAAATCAACAACATAACATCCAGGTTCAAAATTTAAACGTGGATCCTATATGTAGTAGTAGATGTAGTAGTAGCTCTTTAATAAAAAAAGAAAATAATACATCTACTACAAATTCCGTAGGAATTTCAAAAATAGAAGAACAGAGAGTTAAAGAAAACTTAATCTACCCACAAGAGTTTAATGCCAATGAAAATAAATTAGCAGACATGTATTTGCAAAAAATTGATTTGGATTTACAACAAACATATCTGGATGAAACGGCCGCAATTATCAAACAACGGAGTAAAACTAACAATCCAATTCGCAATCCCATTGGCTATCTGGCCTGGCTGTGTAATGAGCAGAACCAAGGTAACACCTACTTGACCAGTGCCTACATTAAGCACCAGGAACAGCGTGAAAGAAAAGAAATGAGAGATAAAAATATTAAACAGAAACAGCGAGAGCTTACAGAGGCCAGTTTGAAGCAAGCCAATAACGGAGCTGCTGAGATGAAGAAGCAGAGGCAGCATAAAAAAACTAAACAAAAAGTAAACAATGACCGCTGGGGTGGAGTGAATAATGCCGTTAGACCTAAAAACCGTTAAATCTTGTTTTAATGTGATAATTTTTTAGGGTGTCCACCGTGGACACCCTGAATGCGTTAAATGTAAAAATCGACAACAACGTGAAAGAACAACTTTGGATAAAAAAATTAAAACTCATCTCCGCTCAATAAATGCAGAGTTAATTGAACTGGGATCTCCAGTTTTAGGCTGTCCACGGTGGACAGGGTATACGAAAAATTTGTTTGGAAAGAAGAAATTTTAGGGTGTCCACCGTGGACATGTCAATTTAATAAAGGTGAACGTGATGGTAATAATAACTGAAGATAAAACCGAAGAAACAAAACAGGTGCAGGCAGTTCCCAGAACAATTGCAGAACAGCCTGGTGTCTTGCGTAGTGAAACACGCATGACCATTCAAACACGCCAAGCTCAAAAAATTGTGGTGGGGCGGCGAAAAGGAAAAGATATACAACCCATTATTGGTTTATTAGATTTTGGTCGTCGTATGAAATTGCTTTGGCTTTCAGCACAAGCTGATGATCCCTATGCAGATTGGTATTTACTAAAAATTGAAACATCAATTAATGATGCCAAGTCTCTTATTATTGAAAAGACGCACTGGCTGGATGAGGTGCTGAACGCGATGGATGGGTTTGATATTGGCATTGCTCATTCACTTGAACCTATCCAGGTGTCTATCGTCTTCCAAAACCCTTATGGTTATATGGGAGCCTATCTGGTGTCTGATTATGATGCATTGTGCTGTTCAGTTTTTACTGCTAGTCATATTGGTCTAATTGATAGAAAAATGGCAAATAGCGTGATGGATGCCGCAGGTAAGTCGGTACGGCGTACATTCGATATGGCGGCTAAATGGAAGTTTACTGGAGTGACGCGTGAAGATATTCAAAGTCAAAACCCGAGTGGAATTCGTGCCATTGAAACTTACGGTGAGTGCCCAAAACCCATATTACTAAAATCTATGCGTGCAAAAATATCACCAGCAATAAGAGAAAAACCTAAAGCAGTCGAGATCACGATAAAGAAAAAAGAGAATGTGGAAAAGACGGCATCTGTTACGCCAGAAGGTATAGCAGAGCCAGAAAAAGAAAACACTGGGGCAGATTAATTATTTGGTATGGGATAGGTATTGCCTTATATAAACGACAGTTTATTAAATTATCTATTCCCATTTTAATCAGATTACATTCAAAAATAGGTAGATAACGCGACTTACAAAAGGTATTAACCCTTTAAGGGTAAGGGAGGCTGAGCTTATAACCTATTACCTTTTTTGAATTTGAAAAATAGGCATCGTAATTAAAGCATGACATTTTCATGGATATGAATGCAGTCAATGAATAAACAGCTAATACAACAAATACAGAATTTCTTGCCATTTAATTCACCCGAAGGAGCCTGGCGCAGAATTGAGGCACTTGAATCAGAAAACATCCAGATAGTCATCACCATGAAGGAATTGGCTGATGACTTCAGGAATGAGGTAGCTGAGCCACGAGAAATTTATTTAAGTGTTCAGGAAGTACGCTCATTGACAGTCTATATTCGCTGGCGAAAAAAAGGAGTCAAGGGACAGCAATCATATCTTGTCATTAACAGTATTGAAGGAAGCGACTTTATGCTGCGCCAACTACCAGAATCTCAAAGACTGTATCTAAAATTTAATCAATACGCATTAGACTTAAATCTGGCTCATTCACTTCGATTAAACGGGATTCGAAGGCTTAGACAGTATCTAAGAGATGTGCAATAAATACACGGGTAAACGGGAAAAGCCTACCCTAATCAATAAGGGTTTTCGGTTTGATTATGGCAAATAATTGATAAGGTGACTAAACAAAAAAAGTAGAGAGGAATCGTGATGATCAATCATTTTCAAGGGATAGGCAATCTTGGGACTACCCCTGTCATAAATACCGTCGAGGTAGAAGGTGAAAATAGACAGGTAGTCAATATGCGAGTGTATTTTGACCGACCTATTGGAGACGATTTTAAAGACAAAGGAGGGTTCTGGTTATCAGTAGATGTTTGGGGCTTTCGTGCGGAAGAGGCAAAACGTATTTTAAAAAAAGGTGCTAGAGCTTTTTTTATAGGTACTCTACGCAGTGAAGAATGGCCTGATGAGCAAACGGGGGAAATGCATGAGCAAATGCGTTTATCAGCCGATCATTTTTTTATAGATTCCATCTGTGTTGATAGCATCAACTACCGCGATAAACAGAAGCAAAACACAATTGCATAAATCACTGAATGATTAATTGGCTATGAATGAGACTCAAGCGATAATCAATATCATTGATCAGAAACCTTTCATCAGTTTTGAACAAGCAGCATCAATGCGTGATTTGTTGATAGGGGAATCAATATATCATTATCAGGTTGAACTGTTTGAAGAAGGCAATGAATCTGCTGGATTTGTTGTCACCAGGAATAGTGAATCACAAGAGAATCTGGCGACACAAGAAGTTATCTATGAATGGAAAGATGATCCTTCATTATCTGATAAGAAAAAAAACCGAAAACTTTACCAGTCAATCAATAAACAAAGTCTATCACCCCGCTCTGCGAACCTATTTGTTGTACACACCCTTAGCAATGGTGGGCATTGTTCTGGTATTTTTCGCAGTTGAACTATGGATGTTTGCTTTATCGTTACTTGGATTGAGCGTCTTGCTTAGCTGGATTGATGGATTGTTATTAATCAGCATTACCCAGGTGATGGGTGGAGCATGGTTAGTCTGGTTACTGTCTGGCGTACTGCTAAATTATTATGGGACGGCTCTCTTTATAGATGGAAGAGGACTAACTTTTAAAAAAGGTATCATCACCAGAGATGTAACCAATGTTCGGTTTGATGAAATTAGAACCATTGGTTTACGGCAAGGAATTTTTGATCGTTTATTAAATATCGGTACACTGGAATTTGCATCGTCAGGTACGGATGATGTGGACATTCGTTTTATCAATATGGCCAATCCTGCAGGCGTTAAAGCGGAAATTGAGGATATTATTGAGCGATATAGACATTAGCCGTAAGTGATTTTGAAAAGTTTTAATGAAGAAGGTGTATTTGGAGTGGAGCTTGATTTGTATCGAAAACCTCAGAAAAATACTGATTAACTGAGCTCATTGGCATTGTTTTAAGCCGGTCACATTTGACCTTAACAAGCTAATTCTATAATCAGGTTCCACTCCAAATACACCTTCATTTCTTGAAAATAAATGATCAGATAAAAATAGATTCAATATGAAGCAACTGTATTTATGTGAAAAACCTAGTCAGGCAAAAGATATAGCACGCGTTCTGGGAGCCAATCAGCGTAATAACGGCTATTTTGAAGGCAATGGAGCCATTGTGACCTGGTGCTTTGGTCATTTACTGGAAATGGCAGCACCTGATGATTATGACCCTGCACTTAAATCATGGACGATGGAATCCTTACCCATTATTCCAACCTCATGGGTGTTAAATGTCAGAAAGGATGCAAAAAAACAAGTTAAGATTATTTTCAGCTTATTTAAACGGGTAGATGAGATTGTCGTCTCAACTGATGCGGATAGAGAGGGTGAGGCTATTGCGCGTGAAGTGATGGACGCAGGTGGCTGGAAAGGTCATGTCACACGCCTGTGGTTATCCGCTTTCGATGACAAAAGTATTAGAAATGCCTTAGATAATCTTTTGCCTGGCGAGGAAACAGTCAATTTATATAAAGCCTCCTCAGCCCGTTCAAAAGCAGACTGGCTAGTGGGTATGACCTTATCGCGGCTATACACCTTATCAGCTCAAAAATCTGGCTTTGAAGGTGTTATGTCTGTAGGTCGAGTACAAACGCCCACCTTAAAACTGGTTGTAGATAGAGACAGGTTCATCGAAGGATTTACCCCTGTTCCCTATTTTAATGTCATGGCTGAATTTCAGAAAACAGGCATGGGTGAATGCTTTACAGGCAAGTGGCAAGTCCCTGAAGAACTTTCAGATAAAGAAAGCCGCTGTCTCAGTCAATCATTGGCGCAACTTGTGGCAACGCGCTGTCTCAATAAAGAGGCCACTGTTTTGGCAGTCACGACAAAACGTATAAAAGAAGCCGCTCCTTTATTATATTCACTGTCTGATTTACAGCAAGAAGCATCCAAACGATTTGGCATGGGTGCTCAAGAAGTATTAAATCACGCCCAGTCCCTGTATGAAACCCACAAAGGAATCAGGATTTAATTAAACCCGAAACTATCGAGTCAGCAGGTATGGCAGT
>CAZMQH010000010.1:0-24303 GCA_964568245.1 uncultured Methylomarinum sp. | reverse complement strand
TTGCAAACGTGGTAAGACCTACTCCCTATTATCAATGGTGAGTACAATTTATAACAAATGATGAACACTTTATAGCCATTATTTTCATGGTTGTTTTTGCTACAAAAACCCAAAGAAAGCTTACTCCCACTCCTACTCTGTTATTTGACATACCTTATTAATATCAATTGTTTAACTAAATTCCTGAGAAAACAACCCTAATATCGGCCAACCCTCTAAATAGTTAACATAGCCAACTCTATATTTTCATAAGATAAAATCTACGACAACTCATATTTCCGCAATTTTTCAACTAGCGTAGTACGACGCATAGTAAGCAATTTTGCTGCATGGGCAACCACACCATTACATTCTGATAAAGCTTGTTGAATAAGATTAACTTCCATATCGCTTAAATACTCTTTTAAATCCATCCCGTGTTCTGGTAATTGTGAAACAACAGAAGTCACTTCAGCTGAAATGTTTTCGGTGTCAGCTTCTTCTATTTTTTCTTCAGGCTGTTCATCGACTGTTATAGTTTTCTCTTGAATATCTTCTAATACAAAACCCTCAGGAATAATGTAAGCTTGAAATTTTTCAGGAAGATCTGTCTCGTCAATCAATGCATTCGGATTAATTATCCCCATCCTTTCTATAAAGTTAGCTAATTCACGAATATTTCCAGACCATGGGTGTTGCATCATCAGTGCAAGTGCATTGGCAGTAAACTGTACACTTCCTTTTTTTGCTGCCTCCAACCGACTAATCAGGTCATTTACTAAAAAGGGGATATCCTCAATTCTTTCTTTTAAGGTAGGCAACTCAATCGGAAATACATTTAAACGATAAAACAGGTCTTCCCTAAACCGTTTCTCAGTGATTTCATTTTCTAGATTTCTATGGGTTGCCGCTACAATTCTGACATCACATGAAATAGTCTTATTACTTCCAACACGTTCAAATGTACGCTCTTGCAGAACTCTTAATAATTTAACTTGCATCGGCATTGGCATATCACCAATTTCATCAAGAAATAAAGTACCGCCTTCTGCCATCTCAAAACGACCTTGTCTTGCTGTTAATGCCCCCGTAAAAGCACCTTTCTCATGTCCAAACAACTCACTTTCTAGCAACTCACCAGGAATAGCGCCACAATTAATAGGAACAAAGGGTTTGTTTTTTCTATCTGATGCCCTGTGCAAAGCTTGTGCAACAACTTCCTTCCCTGTTCCAGACTCTCCTAGAACAAGCACAGTTGCCGTTGATCCAGCAACCTGGTCAATTAACTCTCTTACTTGCTTAATACTATCACTACAACCAGCAAGTCCTTTGTTATCAATTTTTCTTTTTGGCTTATCAAACACTTGCTTAGAAATAGGTAGCCTTTTTAATGTCTCTATTAAAACAGGATAAAAACAAGGCCACTCGTGTATCTGTATTACCATACTTTGAATAGCAGTAGGGACTTGTGCCAAGCTTCCTTTATCAATCAGCAGAATAACGGGTAATCCCAAGGCATGATCAACTACGGCTCTGATTAATGTTGCTTGTTTATCACAACCACTCCCTATAAAAATTGCGCGCAGGTCATCAAGTTTATTTATGACTGAAAGATAATCATCAGCACTTGCTGTTAAAACCTGATATTCCAAAAATGACAATATATTCTCAAATTGCTGAGTTCTTGTTACATTATCGTCAATTAATAATAGTCCTGGCAAAGCCATGTACTTACACTCGTTCCTAAGTCATACGAAGTAAAAGCTTCGCACTGTTACGGTTTTATACTTCTTGATTGTACGAAGTATAGCTAGCTTTTAAAAAATTATTAGCTTCATTGTAAAGTAAAACATCGAAAACTTTTTTTGTCAAAACATCAAAATATTTCAATCCCTTGTAATTACTTTCTAACATTAACTTTAAGTTCAAACCCTTCTCTTTATATTGTTCTTTTAAAACAATACTTGACAAAAATTTCTCAACATAGAAACTAGACACTTGTTTTGTTAATTCGAGCTACTTCTTTGAACGATTTATCCCTTAGTATACTTCTTGGTATCCTTGTCGCCCTACTTATCCTTTCTGCTTTTTTCTCTGGTTCTGAAACAGCATTAATGACCTTAAACCGTTATCGCTTACAACATCTTGTTAAAAAAAAGCATAGAGGCGCTATTAAAGCCCATAGATTATTGCAACGCCCAGATCGTTTAATGGGCTTAATCTTATTAGGTAATAACTTCGTTAATATTGGTGCATCATCTTTAGCGGCTGTTATTTGGATTCGATTAGCCAATGAAGGTATTGTTAATCTCAGCCCTGAACAAGTTATTCTTGCATCAACGGCCACCTTAACCTTTGCAGTCCTTATCTTTTCGGAAGTCACACCCAAAACGTTAGCCGCGCTTAAACCCGAAATTCTTGCTTACCCAGCTGCCTGGGTTTACACCCCTCTATTAAAAATCTTTTACCCCTTGGTTTGGCTCGTTAATTTAATTTCTAACCTTTTATTAAGACTGGTTGGGGTTAACGCCTCAAAAATCAAAAAAGATCAACTCAATAAAGAAGAATTAAAAAGTATCGTTTCTGATGCTGAAAACCTGATGCCAGCCAGATACCAAAATATGTTACTAGGTATTTTAGATCTTGAGTCGGCTTCTGTTGAAGATATTATGACACCTAGGAATGAAATTCTTGGTATTGACTTAGAAGATCCGATTGCATCAATTATTCAACAAATACAAACTAGTTCTCATACTCGACTTCCTATTTATAAAAAAAGTATCGACAGGGTCATTGGCTTTCTACATTTAAGAGCACTCATCCCTTTAATTATTCGTAATGACTTTAATAAACAAAGCATTACTGACAACTTGGACAAACCCTTCTTTATTCCTGAAAGCACCCCTCTACACAAACAAATACAAAGTTTTAAAGCCGAAAAATTACGCATTGGTTTGGTTGTTGATGAATATGGTGATGTACAAGGATTGGTTACACTAGATGATTTATTACAAGTTATTGTAGGTGAATTAGTCGCTGAAGAAGCTGATGTAAAAGAACAAAGTGATGGTAGTGTTATCGTTGATGCCAGCGTTACCGTTCGAGAACTTAATCGCATGACTCAATGGACTCTTCCGACAGAAGGGCCAAAAACACTTAATGGCCTTATCATTGAATATATGGAAACCATTCCTGAATCAGGTGTTAGTGTTCGATTACATGGCTATGCTTTAGAAATAATCAAACGAGATAAAAATACAATCAAGCTGGTAAAGTTTTACCCTAAAAAATAAACTATTATTATTTAACTAAGTTTTTTATAGCGTCTATACTAAACTTATATAAGTAAGTCATTTTTACGAGAGCAATGGCAAAATTTACAATTTTTTTTAAAGACAAAGCAATCCAATCCTATATTTATGACTCAGGGGTCATCCGTATTGGTCGTGATAGTAGCAATGATTTGGTTATTGACAACTTAACCGTTGCTCCCGCTCATGCTGTGGTTACTATTGACTCAGACAATTGTATTATCAAACAACTAGCTGACGAAAATCCTTTAGTTATCAATAATGAGAAAGTCAAAGAAGCCTTTCTGCAAAATAATGATGTTATATCTATTGGGAAATATAGTATCACGTTTAGTACAACGGAATCGGTTGCTGATGATAGCAAACTTTTTAGCTCAAACAGTAAAGATGTAGATTCACTAAACCTAAAACTAGCGGAACAAGTCATTATTCCCAATGCTAACCTTCAGATATTAGATGGTCAGCATATTGGCCGTATTCTACCCTTAAAAAAAGCTATGACTCGCTTTGGTCATGCTGGGACAGGTGTCGTTATTATTGCAAAAAGAAAAGATGGTTTCTTTATCTCATCTCTAGAAGCTGACACAGGCATGGAGATTCTTATTAACCGAGAACCTTTAGCAGATAAAACCATTCATTTAAAAGATAACGACACGATCCTTATTAACAAAATTTCGATGCAATTTTTTCTTGAGTCTTAATCATGACAGATATAATCAACGACAAACGCCACTTCCATCGTATTTTTTATAATGCCGATGTTACCTTAAGTAACGACTCATGCTCACACCCTTGCAAATTAGTCGATATTTCTTTGAAGGGTTGTCTTTTAAAATTTGAAAGCCCTTGGATAGCACCTTTAGAAGATATATACACGCTTACTTTACAATTATCAGATGACGTATCCATCACCATGCAAATCAGCGTAGCTCATGTTATTGGGGATGAGGCTGGATTTAAATGCGAGCATATTGATATAGACAGTATTTCTCAATTACGCCGACTAGTTGAGCTAAACCTTGGTGACAGCGATATTTTAGAAAGAGACTTACTTGCACTTACCGCAATTAAATAGCTAGCAAATATATTTGTAATAATCCCCCAAAATCATTATAAATATCCAAATGCATCAAGAGCTTCAGAAACCGTTGAAACAGCATTAATGGTCACCCCTTCAATAGCTTCCTTAGGTGCATTTGCTTTAGGTATAACGGCTTTCTTAAAGCCATGCTTGGCTGCCTCGTTTAAACGAGCATAACCATTGGCAACGGGCCTTATTTCACCATTTAAACCAATCTCCCCAAAAAACACCACATCATGCGGGATAACTTTATTCTTAAGGCTTGAAACAACCCCAATCAAAATAGCCAAATCAGAAGCCGTTTCTGTTACCTTTATTCCTCCCACCACATTGGCATAAATTTCATCATTTGCTGTAAAAATCCCCGCATGTCGTGTTAATACAGCCAGTAACATAGCTAATCTATTCTGATCCAAACCAACCGCTAATCGCCTAGGGTTACCATATTGACTTTCTGTTACCAAGGCCTGAATTTCAACCAACAATGGGCGAGTACCCTCCCAAATAACGGTGACCACACTGCCTGATGAAGGCTTATCAGACCGGGATAAAAACATCGCAGAAGGGTTCTTAACCTCTTTTAGCCCTGCACTCCCCATTGAGAAAAAACCAAGCTCACCAACACTACCAAATCTATTCTTATCTGATCTCAACACTCGGAACCTAGCATCATCAGTAGATGACAAAATCACTTGCGCATCAACAATATGACTTAAAGTCATAGGTCCAGCTAAAGACTGATCTTTAGTAACATGACCCACCATAAAAATAGAAATATTATTTCTTTTAGCATACTGGGTTAAATAGCTAGCAGATTCTCGCACCTGAGACACTGAGCCTGGCGCAGTATCAGAATCAGTAGTATGCATCACTTGAATTGAATCAATAATAACTAAAGTGGGTTTTTCTACATCAACCACATCACAAATACTTTGTACGGATGTTTCAGTTAGCATTTTAATTGAACTGGCATTTAATCTTAAACGATTGGCTCGCTCAGCAATTTGTTGCAGCGATTCCTCACCTGAAACATATAATACGGGAAAGCCTTTAGCCGCTACACTGGCAATAACTTGTAACAAAATTGTACTTTTTCCAGCTCCTGGTGCTCCACCGATTAAGACCACACTGCCTCGAACAATACCGCCGCCTAATACTCGATCAAATTCGGCCAAGCCTGTAGGAATTCTTTCAGATTTAGCCAAATCTACGTCAGAGAGTAATTTGACCTCTGAGCGAGCCCCCGCGTAACCAGATGAACTTGGGCTTTGCCTTACATTAGACCCTAGCCGTATCTCCTTAATAACATTCCACTCCCCACAACTGGTACACTGTCCTCCCCATCGTGGGTGTTCAGAGCCACATTCGGTACAAACATAAGAAGTTTTTTGTTTTTTGGCCATTAGTTAAATTTTAGAATCTAAATATTATTAAAATTGTATTTATTTGTTAGAAACACTTTTAACTCGTACTCTTTGAGTAACACCACATAAAAGCGTATAAGGAATTGTACCAGCGGCGGCGGCTATTTCTTCAACTGGCAAGCCATCACCCCATAAAGTTACTTTATCACCAGGTTTACTATTTGGCAGAATACTCAGGTCAACTGTAATCATATCCATTGAAACACGTCCAATCAAAGAGACTCTTTTTCCATTAACTAAAACAGGGGTCCCTGATTTTGCAGTGCGGGGATAACCATCCCCATAGCCAATCGCGACAACACCCAGCCTAGTACCAGCCTTACTAATCCAACTACCAGCATAGCCAACAGCATCTCCCGCATTGATCATCTTCACACTGATTAATCTAGAATAAAAACTCATTACTGGCTTTAATCCAAAATCCACACCTAAGCTATCAGAAAAAGGCGAAACGCCATACAGCATAAGCCCTGGACGCACCCAGTCTGTTATTGAATCAGGATTAGCAATGACAGCGGCTGAATTAGCGATACTTTTTTCACCAGGATATAAGGCGACCTGTTGCTTGAAAAGGTTAAGCTGCTGCTGAGTCACCTTACTTTCCCTCTCATCAGCACTAGAGAAATGTGTCATCAGAGAAATAGGTTTTCTGACAACAGAAGACATGGCTAGCCTTTGATAGATAGAAGAAAATTCATCAGCTTTAAACCCCAAGCGATTCATACCTGAATCTAATTTCAGCCAAACAGAGGCTTTACTCGACCCTGAGTAATTTTCTAAAATATCAATCTGTCCCACTGAATGCACAACACTGTCTAAATTATATTGAAGCAATTCATCTAACTCCTGCACGCAGACAAAGCCTTCTAATACAGTAATTTGGCATGTTACCCCCGCCTTTCTTAACTGAACAGCTTCATCAACTCGTGCAACAGCAATACCTTCTACACCTTCTAGTGCTTTTGCAACATGCAATAAGCCATGACCATATCCATTAGCTTTAATAACAGCCATAACCTTTGAATTTGGCGCATATTCACGAACTCTAGCTAAATTATGTTTGACAGCATCTAAATCGACAGTGGCATAAGCTGCTGGTGTCATTCATAATCCTCTGCAGAATAAGGATCTCCAGCAAAATTCTCAAATTTTGTATATTTACCTAAGAATGTTAGGCGAACTGTACCTAATGGACCATTCCGCTGTTTTCCAATAATAATTTCTGCCATTCCTTTGTCTGGACTATCTTCATTGTAAACTTCGTCCCTATAAACAAAGATAATTAAATCAGCATCCTGCTCAATCGCACCTGATTCACGTAAATCAGACATGACAGGACGCTTATTCGGACGTTGCTCAAGGTTCCTGTTAAGCTGTGACAAGGCAATAACAGGGACACTTAATTCCTTAGCTAAAGCCTTCAATCCTCGTGAAATATCAGAAATTTGCTGCACTCTACTTTCACCACTTGAAGGTGATTGCATAAGTTGTAAATAATCCAACACAATAAGCCCTAATGGTCCATGTTCACGCACTAATCGCCTAGACCTTGCGCGAACTTCTGTTGGTGTTAGCGCAGGAGTATCATCAATAAACAACTTAGTTTCAGCCAGCATATTAATAGCTGAGGTTAAACGAGGCCACTCATCATCATCTAACTTACCTGTTCTGACTTTATTCTGGTCTATACGACCTAATGAAGACATCATTCGCATAGCCAATGAATCACCCGGCATCTCCATGCTGAATACAGCTACTGGCATTCCCGTTGAAATAGCTACATTTTCTGCAATATTCATTGCAATGGTGGTTTTCCCCATCGAAGGTCGACCCGCAATAATAATGAGATCAGCGGGTTGCAACCCTGAAGTCAAATCATCAAGATCAGAAAAACCAGTACTAGCCCCAGTAATACTACCTTCCTGTTCATACAGTGTTTCAATTTTATCAACTGCAGAGGCCAAAAGCTTTTTAATAGGTTTAAAGCCTCCTTCCTGTCCTCTCTGCCTTTGCTCAGCAATTTTAAAAACATCACGCTCAGCATTTTCTAAAATCTCTGATGTATCTCTGCCTTCCGTATTAAATGCAGAGTCAGAAATATCCGTACCAATATGAATCAATTGTCTAAGAATTGAACGCTCTCTCACAATATTTGCATAAGCAACAATATTGGCAGCACTCGGAGTATCTTTAGCTAAGGTCCCCAGATAAGCTAAACCACCCACTGTTTGCAACTCACCTATTGCATCTAACGATTCAGAGAGTGTGATTACATCAAATGGGTCTTGTTTCTCAGCTAATAATTCAATAGTTGTAAAAATCAGACGATGATCTTTTCTATAAAAATCTTCAGCAATCACTTTATCTGCAACTGAGTCCCATGTTTGATTATCAAGCATCAGTCCACCCAACACAGATTGCTCCGCTTGTATTGAATGAGGAGGCACCTTTAATGATTCAACTTCGTAATCAGGTTCGTATGAGTAATCTTCCATTATTTTTATTTTCTATAACACAATAGACCTATTATATATAAATTAGCCTACCTCCATCCTCAAAACATACTGTCTTTATCATAAATTCAACTGAAAAATACTTTGACTTCAGGTATTATCCCTAGTATTGCTTTAATTTTTTAACCCTGAAGTTACAAAGAGGTATTTGCAACTTCACTAGATAATAAATAATAATATGACACAAGATGAATTAAAAAAACAAGTTGCAAAAGCAGCCCTAAAATATATTGATGGGGAATCAATTATCGGTGTTGGAACAGGATCAACTGTAAATTTCTTTATTGATATGCTTGGTGACTACAAAGGAAAAATCAAAGCGGCTGCATCAAGCTCTGACGCAACAACTGAACGCCTTAAAAATGTTGGTATTCCAGTGATTGAATTGAACAGCATTGATGAAATTGGTGTTTATATTGATGGTGCGGATGAAGTTGATCCTAACAAAAAACTTATTAAAGGCGGCGGAGGTGCATTGACTCGTGAGAAAATCATTGCAGCAGCTAGTAAGAAGTTTGTTTGTATTGTTGACAGTACAAAAAGTGTTGATGTTTTAGGTGCTTTTCCTTTACCCGTAGAAGTTATCCCTATGTCACGTAATTATGTCGCTAATGAACTTGAAAAATTAGGTGGTCGCCCAGTTTGGCGTAAAAACTATTACACTGATAATGGCTGTGAAATTTTAGATGTACACGGCCTTAAAATCGTTGACCCTGTTAAATTAGAAACTATTATCAATGGTATCACCGGCGTAGTGACTAATGGCTTATTCGCTGCAAGAGATGCTGATGTAGTTCTTGTAGGTAATGGTGACAAAGTAGATACTCTCTAAAGTTTGATCAACTGTAGTAGAATAGTTCGCACAAAAAAAGCCGATTCAGTAAACTGAATCGGCTTTTTTTGATATAAGTCTGAATCTAAAATCAGATACAGACTTAAAGAAAAATACTGTTTACAAAGTATTTACAGCATTTAAATCAGCAAAAGCTTGCTCTAAACGTGTTGCCATAGCTACTTCACCTGCACGTTGCCATACACGTGGATCATAGTATTTTTTGTTAGGGCTATCTTCACCGTCAGGGTTACCAATTTGACCTTGTAGATAAGCTTCATTAGCTTTGTAGAAGTTCATAACACCTTCCCATGTTGCCCACTGAGTATCAGTATCAATATTCATTTTAACAACACCGTAACCAATTGATTCTTTGATTTCTGCTTCAGAAGAACCAGAACCTCCGTGGAATACGAAAGTAAGTGTATTTTTATCAACACCATATTTTTCAGAAACATACGCTTGTGAATCACGTAGAATTGTTGGTGTTAATTCAACATTACCTGGCTTGTATACACCATGTACGTTACCGAAAGATGCTGCAATAGTAAAACGAGGGCTTATTTTGCTTAACTCTTCATAAGCATAAGCAACTTCTTCAGGCTTAGTATATAAGTCTGCTTTGTCCATTCCAGTATTATCAACACCATCTTCTTCACCACCCGTACACCCTAGTTCAATCTCTAGAGTCATACCCATTTTATCCATACGCTTTAGATATTTTGCACAAGTTGCAATATTTTCTTCTAAAGACTCTTCAGATAAATCTAGCATATGCGAGCTGAATAATGGTTTTCCAGTTTCTGCGAAGTGTTTTTCACCTGCATCTAATAAGCCGTCAATCCAAGGTAATAGTTTTTTCGCTGCGTGATCAGTATGAAGAATAACAGGAACGCCATAAGCTTCAGCAACATTATGAACGTGCTTAGCACCAGAAATAGCACCAAGAATTGCGTTACCTTGACCTTCTGTTTTAAGACCTTTACCCGCAACAAATGCAGCACCACCATTTGAGAACTGAATAATAACAGGTGCTTTTACTTTTGCAGCCGCTTCAAGAGCTCCATTGATAGAATCTGTATTAATACAGTTTACACCTGGAAGTGCAAAGCTATTTGCTTTACAAATTTCAAAAACTTTTTGAACTTCATCGCCTGAAATAACACCTGGTTTTACAACATCTAATATTTTTTGTGACATATTTTAAATCTGTTTATGTACTAATGCTTTAATACTCATCCATAGTATTAAATTAGTGAATAATTTGTAGGTTGGGTTAGCGATAGCGTAACCCAACAATCCTTTAAAACTTTGTTGGGTTACGCTACCGCTAACCCAACCTACCTATTTTATTAAGCTTCTACTGCAGCTAATCTGTCAGTTAGTAACACTTCTAAAGTTACTAATGCTTTTTCGAATCCTTCGATACCTTCAGCTAATTTATCTGTAGCCATACGGTCTTCAGCATGCATAGCAACAAAAGTAGCTTTATCAACATTGATTTCAGCAATATTCATAGATCCAGATTTAGAAGCATCTAACTTAAGAGGCAATTCACCTTCAGTTGCTTGTAATTCTTCTAGTAATCCCGGAGAAATTGTTAATAGATCATTACCTGCTAATTCAGTAATTTCGCCCAAGTTACGGAAGCTAGCGCCCATAACTTCAGTTTTGAAACCGAATTTTTTGTAGTAGTTGTACACAGCTGTTACAGAAACAACACCAGGATCTTCAGCTGGAGCATAAGAATCACGACCTGTGTCTTTTTTGTACCAATCAAGGATACGACCAACAAAAGGAGAAATTAAAGTAATACCATTTTCAGCACATGCAATCGCTTGGTGTAAACCAAAGATCAGTGTCAAGTTAGTAGCAATACCTTCTTTTTCTAAAACTGCTGCCGCTTGAATGCCTTCCCAAGTTGCTGCAATTTTGATAAGAATTCTTTCTTTTGAAATACCAGCTGCTTCATACTGAGCAATAATTTCACGACCTTTTGCTATGGTAGCATCAGTGTCAAAAGACAAGCGCGCATCAACTTCAGTTGAAACACGGCCAGGAATTATGTCAAGAATTTTAAGACCAAAAGAAACAGCCAAGCGGTCAAATGCTAAAGTCACAACGTCAGCTGCTGATGCACCAGCACCTAAAGTTTCTCTTGCACCTTTTAAAGTATCATCAACAATCCCTTGGTACTCAGGCATTTGAGCAGCCATAGTAATAAGAGATGGGTTTGTAGTAGCATCACGAGGAGTAAACTTCTCAATTGCGTTGATGTCACCTGTATCAGCTACAACAACTGTTACCGCTTTAAGTTGATCTAATAAATTAGCCATGTATAAATACCTTTAGGATAAAATTAAAAATTGATTTGTAACTATTGGATTATGTTTTTTAACTCTTCATAATCCAATAGTTGCAATATAAGGAACGATAAAAACACACATCCATATGTGTTTCATCTAAGAACAAAAGGGGAGTTTTGCGTAAAAATAAATATTTAATTAGCCACGACTATTTAAATATTTTTCAACTCCAGACACATTTTCTTTTGCCATTTTTTTTGCATGTACCGCTTGTCTAGCCATATATTTACTTACTCCACTCACTGGAGTTTCTTCACGGTTAGCTAAATATTTAGCAACACCGCTAACAACAGGTTTTTGTGTTTGCTCAGCAATTAAAGCTTCTTTTTCTTGCAAGTATTTAGCAACACCTGTTACGCCAGAAGAGTCACGGTATGATTTAACTTCTTTTTTAAACTCAAGTGCAGGTGCAGATTTATCTTTTTTAAATAGTACAAAACCAAATAAAAAGGCAACAACAAGGCCAATAATGTAATTTTCTTCCATTACCTTATCCTCTGTCTTTTAAGTATTTTTCCACTCCAGTTACTGATGCTAATCTAGCAGAAACTTTCTTTTTCGCTACATATTTTGCTACGCCACTTACTGGAGAGCTATCACGACCTTCTAAATATTTTGCTACACCACTTGGCACACCACCAGCTTTAGACTCTAAATATTTTGCCACACCACTTACTGATTCATCAGATGTTGTCTGTACCGCTACAGCAGTTTGACGACGTACTGGAGATTTTTTAGCAGGAGCAGATTGCCCTTCTCTTTTACTGTAAAAAACAAAACCAGCTACAGCAAGAATTCCTAGACCCATAATCAAACTCATTAATGAATCATCAGCACTTGCTTCTGGAGCATTTGCTTCTAGTTGCTCTTCAGCATATTTTTTTACAAATTCAGTTCTTATCGACTTACCTTCATTACCTTTTGTATGTTTGTAAGATGTATCTTCAAACAATACTTCTGGTTGAAAGTTTGCTGCAGGATATGCTGGATCAGCAACACTTACTTCACCTGTAGAAGCTTTCGCTGTAGAGGATGAACCTGTATGTTTATAATCAGCATCTGAATAAACAACTGTTGGTTGAAAATTTGTTGCAGGATAATCACTATTCGCTTCAACTACAGAAGCAGATAATAACAATGAAACCAACAACCCATTGGTTAATTTACTTATCTTCACGTCTGGACTCCCCAATTTACCTTTTATTTATTATTAGTAAGCCAGCTCTCATATTAAATAAAAGAGCTGGCTACAAATATAGTTTATTAAAGAACGCTATTAACGACCTTCACTACATTTTCAACTGTAAAGCCGAAATGCTTCATCACGTCACCGCCTGGTGCAGATTCGCCAAATGTGTCTATACCTACGACAGCACCTTCTAAACCTACATACTTACGCCAGAAATCACTGACGCCCGCTTCAACTGCTACTCGCACTATACCAGGTGTTAACACACTGTCTTTGTACGCTTGATCTTGACGATCAAATACATTAGTTGATGGCATTGAAACTACACGTACTGGTGTGCCAGCTGCTTGCAGTTCTTTTTGTGCATCAAGTGCTAAATTAACTTCTGATCCTGCTGCAATGATAATCACTTTTGCTTCGCCATCTGCTTCAGAGATGACATACGCTCCGTTACGGATTGCTGCAATTTGATCATCGTTACGTGCGATAAACGGTAGTCCTTGACGACTTAATACTAAACTTGTTGGCCCGTCTGTTCTTCCTACTCCCATAACCCATGAAACAGCTGTTTCTGTGCTATCTGCTGGACGCCATACGTCCATATTAGGAATTAAACGCATCGCTGCTGTGTTTTCAATCGGTTGGTGTGTCGGTCCATCTTCACCTTGGCCAATTGTATCATGTGTTAGTACAGCTACTGTACGGATACCCATTAGAGCGGCCATACGGAATGCACTTTTCGCATAATCAGAGAACATGTGGAATGTGCCACCAAATGGAATTAATCCACCGTGTAACGCCATGCCGTTCATGATTGCATACATACCAAACTCACGTACGCCGTATGAAATGTAGTTACCCATTTCTTTTCCGCTGACGTGTTTGAAGTCTGCACAACTTGTTAGGTTTGATCCTGTTAAGTCAGCTGACCCACCTAAAAATTCAGGCAGTGTTGGCGCTAGTGCTGCGATAGTTTTTTGTGATGATTGACGACTTGCTAGGTTTTCACCCGCTGCATTGGTGTCTGCAATCATTTTAGCTGCGGCTGCATCCCAATCTGCTGGTAATTCTTTTGCCATACGACGGGTGAATTCAGCTGCTTCTGCTGGGTATTCTTTTTCGTAGGCTGCAAATTTATCATTCCACGCTGACTCTGCTGTTGCACCTTTTGCTTTGGCATCCCAACCTTCATAAACGTCTGCTGGAATTTCAAAGGGTGCTGAATCCCATTCTAGTTGTTTACGTGTTAGTGCTACTTCTTCTTCACCTAGTGCTGCGCCGTGACAGTCATGACTACCACTTTTATTTGGTGAGCCAAAGCCGATGATTGTTTTACAACAAATCATTGAAGGTTTGTCGGTGACTTTTTTCGCTAATACGATGGCTGCATTAATGGCTTCTGGATCATGTCCATCTACAGAGATGACGTGCCAGCCGTATGATTCAAAACGTCTCACTGTGTCGTCTGTGTACCAGCCGTCGATGTGTCCGTCGATTGAGATGTTGTTGTCATCCCAGAATGCGATTAAGTTTCCTAAGCCCCATGTGCCTGCTAGCGAGCATGCTTCATGTGAAATACCTTCCATTAAACAACCATCACCTAGGAATACATAGGTATTGTGGTCTACGATTTTATGGCCTGGCTTGTTGAACTGGTCTGCCATTAGCTTTTCTGCCATGGCAAAACCAACTGCGTTGGTGACGCCTTGACCTAGTGGTCCAGTCGTTGTTTCAATGCCTGGTGCATAACCATATTCAGGGTGTCCTGCACATTTTGAGTGCAGTTGACGGAAAGATGCTAACTGCTCCATTGGTAGGTCGTAACCTGTCAAATGCAATAGTGAGTAGATCAGCATTGATCCATGACCATTTGATAAGATGAAACGATCGCGATCTGCCCATTCTGGGCTCGTCGGATTGTGTTTCATATGGTCGTTCCACAGTACTTCTGCTATATCAGCCATTCCCATGGGGGCACCCGGATGACCTGATTTTGCTTTTTGTACTGCATCCATGGCTAAAGCACGGATTGCGTTTGCTAAATGACGACGTGAAGACATGTAGTTCTTCTCCTAAAATATGATTATTCTGAATTCGTTTTTGGCCAATAATCTTGCTTTGCTATCGTCGTTACCGAGTCCAGTTTTCTTTCTGCTGATTATTGCCTTTTTTTTCTGACAAAGTTAAGCGAGTGGCTTACACCACTCGCTTTTCCTTTTATTCCATGTTGGCGTGTCTATATCTCATGTCTTCTTCTGCGATACCTTTTTCCCAGATTAGATGTGAGACCACAGATTCAAGGAAGCACAAGGTGGACAGTTCGAAAACTGTGCCCATTGGCATGCCTTTGACTGCTGCGTAGGAATCATCACTGCCGATTTGAAATACCCCATCGGCCATATCACCTATGGTCGATGATGATTTTGAACAAATCAGTACGATTTTTGCACCTACACTTTTTGCTTTATTGGTAAAGGCGATTAATTGTTCTGTTTCGCCTGAACCTGAAATGATGATTAATAAATCACCTTTTCGGATACTTGGCGTGACAATTTCACCGACCATACTGACATCGTAACCACTGTGCATTAAGCGCATGCCCAGAAAGTTACCGACTAGCTTTGATCGCCCAGCGCCTGAGATAAAAATTCTCTTGGCGCTGTCAAACATCCCTGTTATTTTTTCTGCATAGGTTAGATCAGTCGCATCAAGAATGTCTGAAATCTTATTGACGACTAATTTTTGATTTTCTTGTTGCCACATAGTTAATCTACCTTATGCTGCTTCTACTAATTCACGGATTTCACGTGCTGATTCAGCAGGTGATGGTGCGCCGTAGATTGCTGCGCCAACAACGATGATGTTTGCGCCTGCACGGACTACATCTTGTACTGTTGATTGGTTGATGCCACCAGCAATTGAGATACGAACGTCTAAGCCTAAGCCGATGATTGTTGCTAAGTCATCAAATGGTGTGTCGCCAGCTGCTTGTGCGTCTAGACCTGTGTGAATACCAACAACTTGTGCGCCTGCTGCGACTGTTTCAATTGAACATGTTGCTTTGTCTGCTACGTTGATTAAATCAATTTGTGCTTCTGCACCGTGTGCTTTTGCTGCTTTAATAACGCCTTGGCATGTTGCTAAACCCGATACGCCTAGTACTGTACAGATGTCTGCACCCGCTGCGTAAAATGGTGTTGCTTCGTATTCGCCAGCATCCATTGTTTTTAAATCAACTAAAAGTAATTTGTCTGGGAAACGTGCTCTTAGTTCTGCAACTAGTGCTACGCCGTTATGCTTGATGCATGGTGTACCGATTTCAAAGATGTCAACATATGGCGCTACTTCTTCTGCTAGTGCTACTGTTGCGTCAAAATCTAGTGAGTCTAATGCCATTTGAATTAATGGTGTTGCCATGTTACGTACTCCAATTATTTTTATTACGAATTTGTTACGTATTTCCAAGTACTACCGAAAGCACTTGTTACGAGGCCGTAACTTTAAATCAATTTATAGGGTTATGTCAATGCCCGTCATTCTCACTCATCGTCACAGCCCCCCCATTTGTAGCGAATAAGCAACGCATTCTTAATTTATTTAATTTTCTCACAAACAAAAAAATCAACATTTAGCTTTCATTCATTGTAAGCCATAAACTATCCATCTATCGTAATATTAATAATATCCCAGCTATTTTGATGGTTTCCATTCAGCATTTAAAAAGACAGACTCCTTACCTCTTCTTGCTACTTACATCATCCAATATGCAAATAAATCACACATTTCAATTAAAGCTCAATACACTTACCTCAACCAATGAAAACAACTAAAAAACTATAATCTCCTTCACCTACAAGCCCTAAATTTTCAAAAAATCAATTTCCATTGTTTTTTTACAACAACAAAAATATTTGTTTATTTTTAGCAATAAAACTCACCTTTCCAGTAAATTTTAGCCAAAAAAAATGCCACATAAAGCAGCATTTTTACATTAACAAGATCTTTCTACTATTTAACTAGAAATACCCATTAAATATTTTTCAACACCCGTCGCATTATCAATAGCCTGGCGCTTCATATATTTTGCCACGCCACTTAGCTCAATCACAGCCTCTTCAATGACTGGTGCATCAGGCTTTTCCTGCAAGTACTTTTCAACCCCAGTAACAACACCCACCACTTTTTCCTCAACAACTTCAGCAGCTTGGTCTACAACCTCATCCTCTTTAGCAACAACTTCAGGAGCATGTGCAATCAAATATTTTGCCACCCCAGAAACTCTATTCTCTAGCGCGATAGCTTCTTGATCTTCTAAATAATGCTCAACCCCCGTAGGAGCACACACTTCTTTTACTTCGTCTTCGCGCTCCTGAAGATATTGTTCAACGCCAGATTTTCTTGACTCAAGCTCAGCTTCAGACTTCTCTTGCAAATATTTTTCAACCGTTGTCTGCCCATGCCCAGCCTCTTGCCCGGCAGGTATAAATTCACCTTCCAAACATCTCTCAACAACATCAGCAGCAGCATCCATTACTGACCGAACTCTAGCCATATAACGAGCAACCCCACTCATTTCTGGCTTATGCATATCAGCAACTGATTTACTAGCAACATATTTAGCAACACCCGTTACTGTTGGCATAGACTCTCTTACAACAGCCTGTTGCTGCAAATATTTTTCAACACCGCTTAATACTTTAACTTCTTTAGCGACTGATGCTTGGGCTTTCAAGTACTTTTCAACACTGCTAATGGCTGGCTTTTTACTTGACTCAACCAGTTTACTTGCTAGATATCTAGTAACACCTGTAATAGCAGGCTTATTTTCTGATGTTTTTGCTTGTGCCTTTAAGTACCGCTCAACAGCACTTAATTCACTATCACTCTCATTATTAAATTCAACCATACTTGCAGCAAGACGTGCTTCTCTTTCCGCTATTTTTACCGCTTCTTCTTCAACCAAGGCTTTTTCTTTAGCGATAACAGCTTGCTCCTTAATATAATTTTCAACAATAGCAGCCGCCGCTTTCTTTTTAGCTACTATTTCTTGTTCAAGTTGATATTTTTCAACACCAGTAGCATAGGAGCTAACCCTTGCTGAAACAACTTTCCTAGCAACGTACTTAGCAACCGTTGAAGAAGAGCCCTCCCCACTAGCATTCTTAACAACATACTGAGCTACGCTACTCAACTCTATCTTTTCAACAGGGACTTGCTGACTTAAATATTTAGCAACCCCACTTGGCTTCTGCACTTCTTTGACATTAACCAGTTGACTGGCCACATACTTATCAACACCACTCACAAAAGCTTCTGGTTGGTTTCTTACATATCTAGTAACACCGGTAGCCCCTATCGATTCATTTGCTTCTAAATACTTTGCCACACCTGATTTTTTAGGTAGCCCATCTAAATATTTCTCAACTCCAGAAGGCCCAGTATGAACAGACACAACTACCTCTTGACGCCCCAAATACTTTTCAACACCCGTAGTGACAGGCATATTACTCACATATTTAGAAACACCCGTTAAGCTACTTGAATCACTAGAAGATACTTCTTGCTGTTCTTGAACCACTGCAACCTTAGACTTAGATTGCTTAGAGAAGAACGGCAACGCCGCTAATAAACCATTCATCAAATTATTCCTCACTCTTCATTATTCTGGAATCATGATTGATTCTTGTAAATAATACTGCTATCACAATATTATTTACAAGAAACAGTCAGTCCCAAGGGACTCTTAAATAACATCGAGCATCATAATGACACTCGATGTTAATCAGAGACTTATTAAAGAACGCTATTAACGACCTTCACTACATTTTCAACTGTAAAGCCGAAATGCTTCATCACGTCACCGCCTGGTGCAGATTCGCCAAATGTGTCTATACCTACGACAGCACCTTCTAAACCTACATACTTACGCCAGAAATCACTGACGCCCGCTTCAACTGCTACTCGCACTATACCAGGTGTTAACACACTGTCTTTGTACGCTTGATCTTGACGATCAAATACATTAGTTGATGGCATTGAAACTACACGTACTGGTGTGCCAGCTGCTTGCAGTTCTTTTTGTGCATCAAGTGCTAAATTAACTTCTGATCCTGCTGCAATGATAATCACTTTTGCTTCGCCATCTGCTTCAGAGATGACATACGCTCCGTTACGGATTGCTGCAATTTGATCATCGTTACGTGCGATAAACGGTAGTCCTTGACGACTTAATACTAAACTTGTTGGCCCGTCTGTTCTTCCTACTCCCATAACCCATGAAACAGCTGTTTCTGTGCTATCTGCTGGACGCCATACGTCCATATTAGGAATTAAACGCATCGCTGCTGTGTTTTCAATCGGTTGGTGTGTCGGTCCATCTTCACCTTGGCCAATTGTATCATGTGTTAGTACAGCTACTGTACGGATACCCATTAGAGCGGCCATACGGAATGCACTTTTCGCATAATCAGAGAACATGTGGAATGTGCCACCAAATGGAATTAATCCACCGTGTAACGCCATGCCGTTCATGATTGCATACATACCAAACTCACGTACGCCGTATGAAATGTAGTTACCCATTTCTTTTCCGCTGACGTGTTTGAAGTCTGCACAACTTGTTAGGTTTGATCCTGTTAAGTCAGCTGACCCACCTAAAAATTCAGGCAGTGTTGGCGCTAGTGCTGCGATAGTTTTTTGTGATGATTGACGACTTGCTAGGTTTTCACCCGCTGCATTGGTGTCTGCAATCATTTTAGCTGCGGCTGCATCCCAATCTGCTGGTAATTCTTTTGCCATACGACGGGTGAATTCAGCTGCTTCTGCTGGGTATTCTTTTTCGTAGGCTGCAAATTTATCATTCCACGCTGACTCTGCTGTTGCACCTTTTGCTTTGGCATCCCAACCTTCATAAACGTCTGCTGGAATTTCAAAGGGTGCTGAATCCCATTCTAGTTGTTTACGTGTTAGTGCTACTTCTTCTTCACCTAGTGCTGCGCCGTGACAGTCATGACTACCACTTTTATTTGGTGAGCCAAAGCCGATGATTGTTTTACAACAAATCATTGAAGGTTTGTCGGTGACTTTTTTCGCTAATACGATGGCTGCATTAATGGCTTCTGGATCATGTCCATCTACAGAGATGACGTGCCAGCCGTATGATTCAAAACGTCTCACTGTGTCGTCTGTGTACCAGCCGTCGATGTGTCCGTCGATTGAGATGTTGTTGTCATCCCAGAATGCGATTAAGTTTCCTAAGCCCCATGTGCCTGCTAGCGAGCATGCTTCATGTGAAATACCTTCCATTAAACAACCATCACCTAGGAATACATAGGTATTGTGGTCTACGATTTTATGGCCTGGCTTGTTGAACTGGTCTGCCATTAGCTTTTCTGCCATGGCAAAACCAACTGCGTTGGTGACGCCTTGACCTAGTGGTCCAGTCGTTGTTTCAATGCCTGGTGCATAACCATATTCAGGGTGTCCTGCACATTTTGAGTGCAGTTGACGGAAAGATGCTAACTGCTCCATTGGTAGGTCGTAACCTGTCAAATGCAATAGTGAGTAGATCAGCATTGATCCATGACCATTTGATAAGATGAAACGATCGCGATCTGCCCATTCTGGGCTCGTCGGATTGTGTTTCATATGGTCGTTCCACAGTACTTCTGCTATATCAGCCATTCCCATGGGGGCACCCGGATGACCTGATTTTGCTTTTTGTACTGCATCCATGGCTAAAGCACGGATTGCGTTTGCTAAATGACGACGTGAAGACATGTAGTTCTTCTCCTAAAATATGATTATTCTGAATTCGTTTTTGGCCAATAATCTTGCTTTGCTATCGTCGTTACCGAGTCCAGTTTTCTTTCTGCTGATTATTGCCTTTTTTTTCTGACAAAGTTAAGCGAGTGGCTTACACCACTCGCTTTTCCTTTTATTCCATGTTGGCGTGTCTATATCTCATGTCTTCTTCTGCGATACCTTTTTCCCAGATTAGATGTGAGACCACAGATTCAAGGAAGCACAAGGTGGACAGTTCGAAAACTGTGCCCATTGGCATGCCTTTGACTGCTGCGTAGGAATCATCACTGCCGATTTGAAATACCCCATCGGCCATATCACCTATGGTCGATGATGATTTTGAACAAATCAGTACGATTTTTGCACCTACACTTTTTGCTTTATTGGTAAAGGCGATTAATTGTTCTGTTTCGCCTGAACCTGAAATGATGATTAATAAATCACCTTTTCGGATACTTGGCGTGACAATTTCACCGACCATACTGACATCGTAACCACTGTGCATTAAGCGCATGCCCAGAAAGTTACCGACTAGCTTTGATCGCCCAGCGCCTGAGATAAAAATTCTCTTGGCGCTGTCAAACATCCCTGTTATTTTTTCTGCATAGGTTAGATCAGTCGCATCAAGAATGTCTGAAATCTTATTGACGACTAATTTTTGATTTTCTTGTTGCCACATAGTTAATCTACCTTATGCTGCTTCTACTAATTCACGGATTTCACGTGCTGATTCAGCAGGTGATGGTGCGCCGTAGATTGCTGCGCCAACAACGATGATGTTTGCGCCTGCACGGACTACATCTTGTACTGTTGATTGGTTGATGCCACCAGCAATTGAGATACGAACGTCTAAGCCTAAGCCGATGATTGTTGCTAAGTCATCAAATGGTGTGTCGCCAGCTGCTTGTGCGTCTAGACCTGTGTGAATACCAACAACTTGTGCGCCTGCTGCGACTGTTTCAATTGAACATGTTGCTTTGTCTGCTACGTTGATTAAATCAATTTGTGCTTCTGCACCGTGTGCTTTTGCTGCTTTAATAACGCCTTGGCATGTTGCTAAACCCGATACGCCTAGTACTGTACAGATGTCTGCACCCGCTGCGTAAAATGGTGTTGCTTCGTATTCGCCAGCATCCATTGTTTTTAAATCAACTAAAAGTAATTTGTCTGGGAAACGTGCTCTTAGTTCTGCAACTAGTGCTACGCCGTTATGCTTGATGCATGGTGTACCGATTTCAAAGATGTCAACATATGGCGCTACTTCTTCTGCTAGTGCTACTGTTGCGTCAAAATCTAGTGAGTCTAATGCCATTTGAATTAATGGTGTTGCCATGTTATGTACTCCGATTGTTATAATTTTTATTGAAAAATCTTTTTTTCAAGCCGCACTCTAAATCAGAACGTACTTGTCTGTCAATTTCCCCAGCACCCACAACAGCTATAGCCCCCAGTTTTAATCTATAAAAAACACAAAAAACACAACAACTTCAATAACTTGAAAATAACATGACATGACACAAGCCAACTTACAAAAATACTCATTCTCCAAAACCAAAGACGGCAATTATCCAGACTTATTAGCAACACATCTTTGTTTTTTAACAACAACATGGACATCTTTAAGCTTTTTATGTCATCCTTTCATCCATCTTAAAATTACATCTAAATGTTATACCTTAAATGCAATCATTCACCGATATACAAGCTCTTATCATTGATATGGATGGAGTTATATGGGAAGGAACTAGAGCCTTACCCGGCCTCATTGATTTTTTTAAATTACTCAGACAAAAACAACTCCCCTTTATTCTTGCCACTAATAATGCCAGCCTGACTCAAGATCAATACATTAATAAACTTGAATCAATGGGGGTCACAGTTTCTGCCAATGAAATCCTTACCTCCAGCATGGCCACAGCCCATTATTTATCCAAACAAGTAAACCCAGATAAATCTACCGCTCTGGTAATTGGTGAAGAAGGTTTACGCCAACCTCTTATTAAGCAAGGCTTCACTTTAATAGACACTCCCTTTACTCCACAAAGCCAAGTAGCAGACTTTGTTATTTGCGGCTTAGACAGGCACCTTACTTGGGATAAACTCGCAGAAGCCTCGCTACATATCAGCGCAGGAGCAAAGTTTATTGCCAGCAATGCCGATACCACCTTACCAACAGAAAGGGGCCCTGTTTTAGGCAATGGAGCTATTCTCGCCGCACTGCAAGCTGCAACAAAAATATCGCCTACGGTGATAGGCAAACCCGAAGCTATTATGTATCAACAAGCTATCAGCATATTAGGTATCCCTGCCAATAAAACTATTGCTATAGGTGATCGTTTAAACACAGATATTCTTGGTGCAGTGAATACCGGCATTCGCAGCATTATGGTTTTAACAGGTATATCCAATGAAGATGATTTACTCTCAATTGATTATCACCCCACCTGGGTTTTACCCGACCTACCTGCAGTCACTAATGCGCTACGAGTAGCAAGCAATTAATCATGTTAATGTGGACAAATATTTAGGGCTGAGAATTTAATAACTTCAGTCCTTAGCTGGGTTTTAAAACTTCGGAGAAATAAAGATGAAAAAATTTATAAATGATATAGATACCCTATTAGACGAAAGCCTCCAAGGCTTTGCTAAAGCCCATGCTGATATTGTTCAACTTCATACTCAACCGACCGTTGTTACCCGCAATACGGCAACAGTAAGCAATAAGGTCTGCCTTATTTCAGGAGGTGGCTCAGGTCACGAACCACTGCACACGGGATTTGTAGGTAAAGGCATGCTTGATGCAGCTTGCCCGGGCCAAGTATTTACTTCCCCTACTCCCGACCAAATAATGACTGCAGTAGAATTAGTTGAAAATGGTGGCGGTGTATTATTTATTGTTAAAAACTATGCTGGCGATGTGATGAATTTTGAAATTGCCAGCGAAATGATTGACTGCCCTTTTGAAACTGTTTTAATTGATGACGATGTCTCTCTCCCTAAATCGCATAGCACAGGTCGCCGTGGTGTAGCCGGCACATTAATTGTAGAAAAAATTATCGGTGCGGCAGCCGAAAAAGGCATGAACCTAGCAAATTGCAAAACATTAGGCGATAAAGCCAACCAAATGACGGCCAGCATGGGCGTTGCATTAAATTGCTGCACAGTACCTGCTCTCGGCAAACCCACCTTCGAATTAGCAGATGACCAAATGGAAATGGGCGTAGGCATTCATGGCGAACGGGGCCACGATACACTTAAACTAACTCACGCAACTGAAATAGTAAATCATATAGCTCAGGCTATTGATGACGATCTAAAACCTAAAAAGGGACAAAAAGCCTTGTTACACATCAATGGCTTAGGTGCCACCCCGTTGATGGAACTGCATCTGATTTATAATTTAGCTTCGCAATACTGGGAAAACAAAGGGATTGATATTTGTCGATCACTGGTTGGCAATTACACCACTTCACTTGATATGACGGGGTGTTCAATTACCCTTACATTGCTAGATGAAGAAATGATTGAGTTATGGGATGCGTCAGTTAATACAGCTAATTTGCGTAAAGGTTGTTGAGACAAAAGCAGGCTAAAAGAATAGCATTCAACTGTAGCCAGCGAACCTCTATCGCTGAGGGTTTAACAACCTCCTGAAAGTCTTCACCAAAATTGAGAAATTATTAAATCCTTAGTCTATTTTCTTATAACTATTCAGTGTCTTTAAATATTTGTACTTTGTAGGAGCGTCCGCCCTCGGTGCGAATAAAACCATGCTCTTTTCTCTAAAAACAAGTCATTATCAATC
>CAZMQH010000009.1:1254-24550 GCA_964568245.1 uncultured Methylomarinum sp. | reverse complement strand
CCTAAAGGGAATAAAAGTCAGAGTAAAGAGCCATAGAAGTTAGATGCAACCGACCTACAGAGCTGGTATATCAATCAAGAAAAGGAAAAACTAGATGTTAGATGAAAAGTTGGTCATAATATTGAAAATTAAAAAAATCACTGAGTGGTTAGTTAAACTGTAATTTATGGGTTTTTCTGTAGCCTCGTTAAATTATAAGGAGATATCGTGCAACAGCTAAGGCCTCAATTCCTAAGAGCATGGAATTCATTTGCAGAGATCAACATCTCAGTAAAAAATGTAGGTGACAAAATAGGTGGATTCGTCGAGAAGAACATAGACTCAGGGATTTTCCAAAATGCCTGTCCCATTAGAATGAGCTACGTCCTTAATAAATCAGGCATAAATATTTCTCGCGGCAAATATGCAATGGTAAGCGGGGAAGATAAGAAGCAGTACATGTATCGTGTCAATGACATGATTAGGTTTCTAAATGAAACCTTCGGCGTGCCAGATTTAGAAGTTAAACAACCTAGAATGTTAGATTTTCAAAATAAGAAAGGGATTATCGTTTTTACTGGTAGTGGCTGGTCAAATGCTAGGGGCCATATAACCTTATGGAATGGTGTAGTTTGCTCTGATGCATGCCACTTTATGGGCTCTCCTGATAATGGGCCATTTGTTCCCGAAAAGGCCTATCTTTGGAGTTTAAAATGAGAAATTTAGTTTTTTTATTGGCTTTTTTTTCAACTATTTCGTGTGTAAGTAAAGGTCCTGCCACTAACAACCAAGAAGAAATATACAAAAGCTGGGTTGTTAGCCGCTGCCTAAGCTATGTTTTCCCAGAATACAAGCAAGATGCACTGAACACAGCAAGTGCATATTTAGAACAATCAAGCTTACCTGTTGAGTCATTCATAGAGTCAGAGGAATTAATCCAAGAATTCATAAATAAAAATTATGCTGGCTCTATCCCTAGTGGATTCAACACAAAGAAATGTATTGATTTATTCAACAGTGATGAACTACAAAAACTATATATAAAACAATTGTAACTACTCAGCGTAATTTAAACTAAAAACATAACTTATTGATTTTTAAATTAACAGCTTAAAATTAGTCAAAAAAACACGCTGAGTAGTTACGATTTAGCGAATGAAAGATGAGCTTAAAAATAGGGTTTGTTATTGGGGTGCAGGGTTGTTTGCCCTGTATCCCGACTTCCAGTCGCTAGACTCTCAAACCCACCTGTCTTTTAGTTGGTGGGTTTTTAGTACTGACCAAGCGGCAACTAGCATAAAGAGGGCATGAATTTGATACAGGTTTTAGAATGGAACTAGGGAACTTGTCATTCTGATGTTAAGGGGTCAATCCAAGTGGAAGCTCCACGGGAGGAGCTGAGTCACAAGTTTAAATATATTGGGATTAGCATTGCTGGCTTCTGAAGATATTAAAAATTACACATATCATTTAAATAGAACCGTTATAAAGATGGATATTAAAAATAAAATTACTCGCATTATGCTTGATGAAAAATTACCACAACTTTGTATTGATGTATTTTTATCGCAATATGACAAAATGATTGCTGGTGAGGAAAGCGTGATTCGGGAAGACCGTGTTAGGGCTGTTTCAGATGTGGTGGATCTTAAATCTTTACCTGACTTTGGTGCTAAAGGTGAGGCTGTATTAAACCAAGCCGTAATGATTAAACTAAATGGTGGTCTGGGAACTGGCATGGGGTTGGAAAAAGCTAAGTCCCTGTTAAAAGCAAAACAGGGCTTGAGTTTTTTAGAAATTATTATTGAGCAAGTTATTGCCCAACGTAACAGTTTTAACAGTGATTTGCCCTTAGTGTTTATGAATTCGTTTAGTACGGAAGCAGACACCTGTGAAGTGTTAGATAAGTTCCCCGAATTATTGCAAGGACAAAAAGGTGTGCCTTTTACCTTTATTCAAAACAAAGTCCCCAAGATTTTTGCAGATAATAAACAACCTGCGCAATGGCCGAATGATCCCTCTAAAATGTGGTGTCCACCAGGACATGGTGATATTTATACTGCATTACAAATATCCGGCGTATTAGATGAACTATTAAATCAGGGTATAAAATATGCCTTTATTTCTAATTCAGATAATTTAGGGGCCAATATGGATTTATCAGTACTGGGTTATTTTGCAGAACAAGGTGCTTCTTTTATGATGGAAGTAGCAGATAGAACAGAGGCAGATAGAAAGGGTGGGCATTTAGCTAAGTCTATTGATGGCGGCTTATTATTACGTGAGTCAGCTCAATGTCATGCTGATGATGTGGCTGATTTTCAAGATATTACTAAATACAAATACTTTAATACCAATAATTTGTGGGTTCGGCTTGATAAATTAAAAGACCTTTTAGATGAAACCAACGGAATTGTTGATTTACCGTTGATACAAAATAAAAAAACCATAGACCCACGAGACCCAGAAAGCCCTCAAGTCATACAAATGGAGACAGCAATGGGCTCAGTTATTGCTAGTTTTAAAGACTCTATTGCTATACGTATCCCCAAAGCACGCTTTGTACCGATTAAAACGACTAATGAGTTATTAGGGCTTTGGTCTAATGCTTTTATTTTGGATGAAAAAAAGTTAGTAGCAATTAATCCCGAGCGCCAAGTGGGTTATATTGTGGTAAGTTTAGATAGTAAATACTATAAAAATATTGATGATCTAGAAGCTCATTTTCCTGAGGGAGTACCTGATTTACTTGAATGTGCGAAATTAACGATTTCAGGTGATGTTAAATTTGGTGCGAATGTAAAGCTAATAGGGAATGTAGTGATTACTAATGATTCGGATACGCAGTTAGTTATTGCGGCAGGGACTGTTTTACAAGGCTAGTAGACTAGTTTTAGGCGTGTAAAAACAAGTGATGAGTCAGCACATTTAAGCAATGTCTGATTTAGTGTAGCTACATCATTACAGCAAAAAACTTTCATTCCTGACGATAGCCGCGTGAAAGTATTTGTTAGCTGATTTTCTTGCGTTAAGCAAATAATTACGCAACTTTATCTGACTCCGCATAACATAAATTATAAAGACTTTATCACCATTAATACGATAAAAATACGGCAAGGGTTTTCGAGGATTTCTAAATACCTTGATTTTATAAACTCTGGTGGTTTATGTCCTAACTCAGAAAGCTTTTCAAGTATATCTGTACTAGTACAGTAAACCGTAAGTCCGTGCCCCCTATAATAGTACAAGCATTTTCTGTAAAATAAGCTAAAAAGAACGGAAAGAATACGTATTTTGACAGAAGAAGAAAAACTGAATAAAATCATTGCAAAACTATCGTCACCTCAGTCAAGAGCGCTTCGAGCACGAATAATATTGCTGGCTAAACAAGGAGCGGGAATTAAAGCGATAGCATTGGCACTGGATATTGTAAAAAATACGGTTAAAAAGTGGCTTAATCGGTGGAGCCAAAGTTCGGAGTTAGATGTTATTGAAAGGCCTCAAGACCTTACACGGCTTGGGTGTCCTGATAAATATACACCCGAACAGGTTGTAATATCATAGCGACTTGTTGTGAGAGCCCTTCAGTCTATGGTGGCCCATAGCACATTGAACACAGCGAGAATTGGTAGATGACCTGATCATTCAAAAAGTTGTTGAGTCCATTTTAATCAGTGAAGTAAGTCGGATGTTGAGAGAAAATGATTGACAACCTCATCGCAGTCGCCACTGGTTAAATGTAAAGCCTGACGAGTTTAGAGACGAAAGAATTAATAACATGTGTTTCGTCTATAAAAATGCCGCGACCACTTCAGACGAACGTCAGCTCGTAAGTGATACTTGGGCCCAACATTTGTTTCTCGATGTTACAGATAATGACTAAAGTTCAGTTTAGTTTACTTTTAATCTCACTCATTCTGTAATTCACTATGGAATAGACATCGTTGATAGGGTAGAATTACAGAGTTAATTTTCAAAAAAAATAAACGGTCATATAAAACTGGCTTAAAGGAAGGGGCTTATATAAGTATTACTAAAAAGTACTTTCTATAAATATAAAAATGCATACAAGTTTATCTATAGATATAAAAAATGCATACAAGTTTATAACTACAAACAGGGGGCTTCTCCGTGATACAAACAAAGCAACTATTCGCTGCTCTCACCCTGATGATCTCAGGATTGAGTTCTGCACATGCGGATTACACTCTCAATCTAATGAGGGGGGTTACAGAACTCAGTAATGATGTCTATGATCTTCATATGTGGGTCTTCTGGATCTGTGTCGTCATCGGTATTGGTGTTTTTGGCGCCATGTTTTATTCGATTTACTATCATCGTAAATCAATGGGACATAAAGCAGAACAATTCCATGAAAGTACAACAGTAGAGATTATCTGGACAATAGTTCCAACAATAATTTTAGTAGCGATGGCGGTTCCAGCAACTAAATTAATGTTAGAAATGGATGATGTTCAGGAATCTGAGATGACAATCAAAGTAACTGGTTGGCAATGGAAGTGGGAATATGAATATTTAGATAATGGTATTCATTTTTTCAGTACACTAGATGAGGAAAGTAATAAAGCACGCCAAGTGGGTTCGGGTATTGATCCTCGCTCAGTGCCGCATTACCTACTTAATGTAGATAATCCTTTAGTTGTGCCAATCAATACAAAAATACGTTTTTTGTTTACGGCAGCTGATGTTATTCATTCATGGTGGGTTCCCGATCTAGGCTGGAAAAAAGATACTATTCCTGGTTTTATTAATGATGCCTGGACTTTGGTAGAAAAAGAAGGGACCTATCGCGGACAATGCACAGAACTATGCGGTAAAGATCATGGTTTTATGCCCATTGTGGTTATTGCAATGAAAAAAGAAGAATATGCTGAATGGGTAATTGATCAAAAAGAATTAGCGCTAGCAGAAGCAAATGCAGCTGGAAAAGACTGGACGGCTGATGAATTGGTTGCTAAAGGTGAAACTGTTTATGCTAATAACTGTGCATCTTGTCATATGGCCGACGGTGCAGGAATCGCTGGGGCTTTTCCTGCAATAACAGCAAGTGCTGTAGTGACAGGAGATATGGATGCACAAGTTGAATTGATGATGAACGGAAAAGGTATGATGCCTGCTTTTGGTCAAATGCTTAGCGCAGTTGATTTTGCAGCAGTATCAACATATATCCGGAATGGGGTAGGTAATGAAGTGGGGGATTCAATTCAACCTTCAGCTATCCAAGCTAAACAGTCGGCACTGCCAGAAGATGAAGACGAGGATGACGACGAATAGTTGTTACGTTAAATTTTCTTGAGTCTAATCTTTCAAATATTATTAAAGAGGTATTAAGTATGTCTGCTGAAACAGCTGAACATGATGATCATCACGATCACGGCCCTGCCAAAGGCTGGTTAAGGTGGGTAGTAACTACCAACCATAAAGATATTGGTACATTGTATTTAATCTTCGCACTTGCCATGTTCTTTGTGGGTGGGACGATGGCTTTGATTATCCGTACAGAGCTTTTTGAACCTGGTATGCAATTTGTAGACCCACAGTTCTTTAACTCAATGACCACCATGCACGCGTTAGTGATGGTATTTGGTGCGGTTATGCCTGCTTTTGTAGGTTTTGCTAACTGGCAAATTCCTCTGATGATTGGTGCGCCAGATATGGCTCTACCACGCATGAATAACATGAGTTTTTGGATGTTGGTTGCTGGCATATTATTATTGGCAAGCACATTATTTATGGAAGGCGGGGCACCCGCTTCGGGTTGGACTTTATATCCGCCTCTAGTGTTACAAACAGGTAGTGCACTTCCTTTTGCCATTTTTTCTGTGCATTTATTGGGTATCTCATCAATTATGGGAGCGATAAATATTATCGCCACTATTTTTAATATGCGTGCACCAGCCATGACATTAATGAAAATGCCTATGTTTGTTTGGACATGGTTGATTACAGCCTTTTTGTTAATCGCGATTATGCCTGTATTTGCTGGCGCAGTAACCATGCTATTAACGGATCGTTTCTTCGACACCAGCTTCTTTGATGCAGCGGGTGGCGGTGACCCCGTGCTGTATCAACATATTTTCTGGTTCTTCGGACACCCTGAAGTCTATGTAATGATTCTGCCTACTTTTGGGGTAGCTTCTACTATTATTCCTATCTTTGCTCGTAAACCTTTGTTTGGTTATGCTTCAATGGTTTATGCGACAGCTGCGATTGCTTTCCTTTCATTTATCGTTTGGGCGCATCACATGTTTACCGTGGGTATGCCAATAGCGGGTGAGCTTTATTTTATGTATGCCACCATGTTGATTGCGATTCCAACAGGGGTGAAAATTTTCAACTGGACGGCAACGATGTGGAAAGGGTCTATGACTTTTGAAACGCCTATGTTGTTTTCAATTGCTTTTGTAGTGTTATTCACTTTAGGTGGATTTACTGGATTAATGATGTCATTGGCTCCTGTTGATTTTCAATACCATGATACTTACTTTATTGTCGCGCATTTTCATTACACATTAGTCCCTGCATCAGTTTTTATTATTATGGCTGCTGCATATCTCTGGTTGCCTAAATGGACTGGCAATATGTACGATGAAAAATTGGCTAAGTTACATTTTTGGTTATCGGCCGTTTCTGTCAATATTCTTTTCTTTCCTCAGCACTTTTTGGGATTGGCGGGTATGCCTAGGCGTATTCCTGATTATGCCGTGCAGTTTGCTGATTGGAATATGATCTCTAGTATTGGTGCTTTTATTTATGGCCCTACTCAGCTGATCTTTGTTTACATTGTTTATAAAACAATTAAAGGCGGTACAGGTGAAAAAGTAACTGATGAAGTATGGGAAGGTGCAAAAGAACAAGGTCTGGAATGGACTTTACCCTCACCAGTTCCTTATCATACTTTTTCTACCCCACCTAAAGAAGTGCCTACAATGAGCACTTCTAGATCGTAGATAACACTAAAATACACTTTGTTCTTATATTTAAGAACAAAGTGTTAGGTAATAAAAAATGGATACAAAACAAAAAAATATTTTGACGGCAGTTATTTTAATTGCTGTAGCCGCTACTATTTATGTATTTGCAGTGATGCGAGTTATGGGGTATGAATAATGATTTAGAGCAAAAAAATACTAAACTAATTCGTAAATTGGTATTTATTGTTCTAGGTATGTTTGGTTTTGGTTATGCTTTAGTGCCAATTTACGATGTATTTTGTGATATTACAGGGCTCAATGGTAAAACAGCCTCTGAAGCTGCAATTGAAGAAACCTATAAAGTTGATCTAAAGAGAGAAATAACCATTGAGTTTATTACTTCGCTTCCTAGATCAACTACGACCATGGAGTTCAGAGCTGAAAAGAACAAGCTAAAAATTCATCCTGGTAAATATTACACAGTGAATTTTTATGCTGAAAATAAAACAGATAAAATAATGATTGCTAGAGCAGTCCCTAGTGTTACACCAGGGCTTGCTGCGGAATATTTAAAGAAAACTGAGTGTTTTTGTTTTACGGAGCAAACATTTGAACCGCATGAAATTAAACTTATGCCTGTTCGTTTTGTGATAGATCCGGAACTACCAGAAAAATATAAAACAGTCACACTTGCATATACTTTTTTTGATAATACTGAGAAATCAGTAAAAAAATAACAGGGGTAGCACGAATGTCTACAAATGATGCTTATTACATTCCCAATAAGGCGGTTTGGCCGATTATTGGTACATTAGGTCTGTTGACCACTTTGGTTGGTTTTGCGAATTACTTAAATGGTAATGCAGCTGGTTCAACTTTTATGATTATTGGGTTGGTGATATTTATAGCCATGTTAGCAGGCTGGTTTACACTACAGGCAACAGAAAGTGAAGCAGGTATGTATAACCATGGGGTGGGGATTTCTTATCGTATGGGGATGATGTGGTTCATTTTCTCAGAAATTATGTTCTTTGCTGTTTTCTTCGGTACCTTGTGGTACACACGTAACCTTTCTATGGATTGGCTTGCGGGTATCGGTGATGGACCTGGTCGTTCAACCGCTATGCTATGGCCTGATTTTGAAGCAGTATGGCCAACCAATGGACCTGGTAATATTGGTGGTGAATTTGAACACATGGGCGCTTTTGGCTTGCCATTACTTAACACATTATTGCTTTTATCTAGTGGGGTGACGTGTACTTGGGCGCATCATGGCTTATTAGCTAAGAACCGAGATCAATTAATAAAAGGTCTAATAGCAACGGTTACTTTAGGGTTTTTATTTGTTGGCTTTCAAGCAATCGAATATTACGAAGCATATCATGATATGGGGCTTACTTTGGGCTCAGGTGTTTATGGTTCAACATTCTTTATGCTAACAGGTTTTCATGGTTTTCATGTTTGTGTGGGTGCCATCATGTTATCAGTGGTTTTATTCCGTAGTTGGAAAGGTCACTTTACACCAGAAAATCACTTTGCATTTGAAGGTGCAGCTTGGTACTGGCATTTTGTTGATGTGGTATGGTTAGGTCTATTTATCTTTGTTTATATTCTATAGCTAAAGTAATTGACATAAAAAAAGCGCAGTCATTATGATTGCGCTTTTTTTTTGCCTATACCTTTTTATAAACAATCGAGGTTTGTTAGGGATGACTTTAGTGGTGGATATAAAGTGGCTATTTTATTTTGAAACTTCAGATGTTTGCACTGCAGCATTTTGTAGCTTTTGCATTTGTATTCTTGCTCCAATACCTTCGGGTTTAATCATTCCCGTTATTAAAGCAATATAGAGTAAAATAAATAATGCTAATGACATGCCAATTCTATAGCTAAGCGCTTTAACTGTTTTTGCAGAGTCTTCTGTATTTTTACGGATGACTAAATGGAAAAGGGCTGAGCCTAAGCTAAAGAGAATAAAGAGAAATACGACAATAAAAATGATCTTGATAGACATATTTGCTTACATTTTAGAAAAAGTTACGCATAGGGTAATATAAAAACATGAAATTAACTATCGCTAAGACTGAATTTCAATTTAGTGCTTTTTCAATTATGTTGTATTTACTGTTGATTGCCTTGTTAATTTCTTTAGGGTTTTGGCAGCTTGGTCGCTCAGAACAAAAGAGAGTCTTTATAGATCAACAGCAATTATCAGCTAAAAAAACTATTTTAAAGATAGTGGCGACTATTGATTTAAACAGGGATAGATATAGAAAAATTGAATTAAAGGGGGCTTATCAACCTGATAAGCAATATTTGATTGATAATCAGATTGTTAATGGGCAGGCTGGATATTATGTTATGACCCCGTTTATAGTATTTGAGACAGGCGAAGCTTTATTGATTAATAGAGGATGGGTTAAATTAAATAAAGATCGTCGGATTTTACCTGAAATTGTTGTAGATGATTCAAAACGAATAATAACAGGCAGAGTGAATGCTTTTCCCGTTATCGGTATTCGCTTGGCTGGAGCCGAAATTCCTACTGAGGGCTGGCCGTCAGTAGTTCAAGTTGTCGATACTCATGTGCTATCAAACAAGTTAGGGTATGCATTATTACCCTTTCAAATCGAATTAGATAAAACGATGAGTCACGGCTATAGTCGTGACTGGAAGAAAAAAACCATTATGTCACCTGAAAAGCATATTGCATATGCCGTACAATGGTTCGGGTTGGCTTTAACCTTAACAATATTGTTTTTTGGATTTAGTAGAAAAATAGATGAAAGAACAGAATGAATCGCTAAATAAGCAGCAAAAAAAAAATAACAGAACCGTTATTCTTATTTTTGCAATGTCGATTATCCCTTTTTGTATTGCTTGGTATTTATCCAGTAATGCAACCTGGATGGGCGGGGGTACAAATAATGGAAAATTAATTACACCCCCTATTACCACCGAATTTAATCAGTTTGTTGGCTATGATGACTTTTCAGTAAAAAATTTACATGAGATTAAAGGGCACTGGGTATTAATGAATGTGGTGCCAAATAAGCAATGTAATAAAGTATGTCAATTTGCCATTCATAAAACTAAGCAATTAAGAGTCATGATGGGTAAAGACTTAACCCGAAGTCGGCGGTTGGTGCTTATTGCTGCTGAATTTGAACAAACTGTAGAACAATTGCTATGGCTGGATGAAAAAAGTGGTGGTGAAAAAGCGCAAGAAGATAAAAGATTGTTGAAGGTGAAACTTTCAACGCAATTGCTTGATAAATTAAATAAGGCTAGAAAAAATGGGGTTTCTGAGGGCATGCTTTTTATAATGGATCCATTAGGTAATATTATGATGCAGTATGAGCCAGAATTTGATCCTTACAAAGTTAAAAGTGACTTGCGTAAATTATTGAAAATTTCACAGATTGGTTAAATAAATGTTTAGAAAAACCACCTTATTTACGTTAGTTTTAGCGTTAATTGTTATTGTTTTTAGCACCACTGTTCGCTTGTCTGATACTGGAACTGGCTGTGCAGAATGGACGGGCTGGCCAGGTTGTTATGGTGAAGTGGTGCAGACAAAAGCAGCTTTTACTGCTCCCACTTTAATACCTGCTGAAACAATGCAGGAAATTAAACAGTGGGTTAATTATCGGTCAGTCACTGCACTTTTGGGTGCTTTAGTGCTTTTATTAACAGTTTCAGCCTGGATGCAAGAAAAATGTCGTTTGGCGGCTGTTGTTTCTAGCAATTTATTGCTAGTGGTAATAGGTATTCAGCTTGTTTTAGGCCTGTGGGCTGTTAATGCTAAAATGATGCCCGTTATTGTCACTGGGCAGTTATTATTAGCATGCATTTCAATCTGGATGTTATTTTGGATGTACCTTCGATCTAATACTGCCATTGAAATTAATCAACAAGAAAGCCAAGGGCCAAAGATACTTGCAAGAATTGCAATTTTTGGATTGACACTACAGATTATTCTTGGGTTTTGGGTTAGTACCAATCAAGCTGGGCTTGCTTGTGCAGGTTTTCCAAACTGTAATGGTGACTGGCTACCAACGGTAGATTATTTAGCAGGTTTAGATTTATTTTCGGCATTACAAAGTGGCTATACGGGTAGCTTATCATTTGATGGACAAGTTGCTATACATTGGGCGCATAGAATAGGGGCCTTAATTAGTTTTATTTTACTGACAGGCGTCACCTTAAGTGCAACTTCAGAGCATTATGCTCGCCCTGTAAGAAAGTCTGGATTGCTATTAAGCTTATTATTATTAATAGTATTAATGATGGGCATTTTTAGTGTCAAACTAGAACTTCCCTTATTTTTTATTGTGGCCCATAAGCTGTTTTCTGTTTTATTAATGTTACCATTAATAGCGATTAGTTTTTATAGTAAATATGGTCTTATTGAAGCAGAAGAACAAACTTCTGATACTATCGTTGGGCAAGATGCTGCCGTCGTTATTGACGAGTTACCAAGTTCAGAATCATTATATTTACGCCTAAAATCACAATTAAAGAAAACGCGTACTGGTATTGGTGGCGTTTTAGCTAATATCCCTCTTGGGCAAAAAGCAATTAATCAAGATCTTTTAGATGAGATTGAATCTAGCCTCATAATGGCTGATCTAGGAATAGAAACGACGACAGTCATTATTAATGAGTTAACGACTCGCTTAGAACGCAAACAACTTAATGATGCAGAAGCATTAGAATTAGCGCTTAAGCAAATACTTTTAGATATATTGAAGCCTTGTGATAAACCTTTAATAATCCCTAAGCAAGATATTCCTTTTGTGATTTTAGTGGTCGGTATCAATGGGGTGGGGAAAACCACAACCATTGGTAAGCTGGCTAAGCGACTACAGATGCAAGGGCATAGTGTTATGTTAGCAGCTGGAGACACTTTTAGAGCCGCGGCTGTTGAGCAGCTTGAAGTGTGGGGTGAACGTAACAATATTCATGTGGTTGCTCAGCATACTGGAGCTGATTCGGCCTCAGTTATTTATGATGCTGTTGAGTCTGCAAAAGCAAAAGGTATTGATGTATTAATTGCTGATACTGCAGGTCGTTTACATACTAAATCTAACTTAATGGAAGAGTTAAGAAAGATTAAGCGTATTATGAAAAAAGTTGATGAAACCGCACCTCATGAAGTTTTATTGGTTTTAGATGCAGGCACCGGACAAAATGCATTGTCACAAACTAAAACATTTAATGAAGTAGTTGGATTGTCTGGTCTTGCGATAACAAAATTAGATGGCACTGCAAAAGGGGGGGTCATATTTTCCCTTGCTAATCAATTTAGTGTACCTATTCGCTTTATTGGGGTAGGGGAGGGAATTGATGATTTACAAGATTTTGATGCAGAATCCTTTATCGATGCTTTATTTGTAAAAGATTAGGCTATACTTTATGTAAATCAAATTAAGCCCTCGCCTCGTGCAGAAAAGGTATCTACACAAGTATTTTCTTTTTGTCATACATAATAGAGCAAAGATAAACACCCTTAATCTGAGGGGGGGTATAGTTGAAATGCATACTCTTAAGCCCTCGCCTCTAGCGGGAGAGGGTTGGGTGATGGGGGGGGAATAAAGATCTCTATTCCTTATTCTTTTCCCTTTAAAAGAAAAGGGGTTTTGAAAAAGAGAATTATTTATTTTCCCCTCATCCAGCCTTCTCCCTTTGGGGGAATATTTTAGGTTTGGTGTATGTTAAAAGCTATTTAAAACACAAGTTAAAGAAAAATGCTTAAATTTGATCATGTAAGTAAACGCTATGCCGATGCGGGTGACGCTCTTTTAGATGTGAGTTTTCATTTAAAAGCAGGTGAAATGGCATTTTTAACAGGGCATTCGGGGGCAGGCAAGAGTACATTGCTTAAGTTGATTGCCATGATGGAACTAAGCAGTCGAGGCAATATTTTATTAGATGGGCAGAATTTAAATAAAATAACCGAAAAACAAATTCCCTTTATCAGAAGGAAGTTAGGCTTAATATTTCAAGATAATAAATTGTTACAAGATAGAACGATTTTTGATAATGTCGCTTTGCCCCTTATTGTATCTGGATATGGGTATCATGAAATTGGTCGCCGAGTTAGAGCCGCACTTGATAAGGTCGGCTTGTTAGGGAAAGAAAAAAAATATCCTCAAGCTTTATCAGGGGGAGAGCAGCAGCGTGTCGGTATTGCACGTGCAGTTATCAATAAACCTCGATTGATTTTGGCAGATGAGCCTACGGGTAATTTAGATCCAGAACTATCAGCTGAAGTTATGCATTTGTTTGAGCAATTTCAAAAAGTAGGGGTTACGGTATTAATAGCAAGTCATGATGTTGGGCTTTTGAGTCAGATGGGACACAGAATATTGACCCTAGATCATGGTCAACTAAAATCCAGTTAATAATGAAACAAAAATATCCTAAGTCAAAAAATAAAGTAAGCAATGATTTTTCAGATAAATCACAAGCCTATTTAATACTTCACGCACACGCATTATTTTCTAGTTTAGGGCGAATATCTAGAAACTCATTCACTTCAGCTATGACTATTATCGTTATGGCAATAGCTATTTCACTTGCTTCTGGGTTTTATTTGCTGGTTGTTAATATGCAGAAATTAACAGGGGAAATAGAAGCAACTAATCAAATATCCCTGTTTTTAAAACCCAATGTTAGTGATAACTCAGGTAAACAACTAGTTGATAAGATAAGGGGAAATAATAAAGTAGCCGAAGTTATACTTATTACTAAGCAACAAGCATTAGCAGAGTTTAAGCAATATAGTGGGTTTGGTGATGCTTTAAATATTTTGGAAACTAACCCTTTGCCCACGGTAATACAAGTTTTACCCCAAAACACTTTAAATGACATCAAGGCAATTGAGAGCCTGATGCTAGAGTTTAATCAGTCACCTAAAGTTGATTTTTCTCAGTTAGATATGCAATGGTTGCAACGATTGCAATCTATGATGGAAATTATGCAAAGAGGCGTGTTTATATTAAGTTTATTGCTAGGTTTTGCTGTTGTGATTATAACAGGCAATACCATACGATTGGAATTGCAAAATAGACAGGATGAAGTAATAGTTGCAAAATTAGTAGGTGCGACATATGCATTTATTCAAAGACCTTTCCTATACACTGGGTTTTGGCTGGGGTTTATAGCGGGATTGGTGGCTTGGCTATTAGTTACCGTTATTATGCTTATAATACAAGCCCCAATAGAAAATCTATCAAATCTTTATAATGCTTCCTTTGATTTGAGTTATTTGGGTTTTGTCGATATTATTGCTTTACTTGGCCTTTCATCAATTCTCAGTGTTATTGGCGCATGGGCCGTGTTGCACTATCAATTGCAACAAATAAAGCCAAAATGAGAACCTGTTCCAATTGAACTTATAAAATTATTAGCACTCATACCATTTGAGTGCTAAAATAAATTAACTTTATAATTCAAGAGGCTTCCATGGATACATCAGTAGCTTTACCGTCTAATCTAGCAGTAGGTACGTTTGATTCATATTTGAATACTGTGAGTCAAATGCCTAAATTGACTCCAGAGTATGAAAAAGAGTTAGCTATTCGCTATAGAGAAAATGGAGACTTAGAAGCTGCTCGTGAATTAGTCATGTCAAACCTACGTTTTGTAGCGCACGTTGCTAGAGGGTATAGTGGGTATGGCTTACCACTAGCCGATATTATGCAAGAAGGTAATGTCGGATTAATGAAAGCAGTTAAAAGGTTTGATCCAGATGTAGGTGTGCGATTAGTCTCATTTGCCGTACATTGGATTAGAGCTGAAATACACGAATATGTGATTAAAAACTGGCGTATTGTTAAAGTTGCAACGACCAAAGCGCAACGTAAATTATTTTTTAATCTAAGAAAATCTAAAAAAGGTCTCGGTTGGCTTTCTAAAGATGATGCTGAAGCAATAGCAGAAAATTTAGATGTTGATCTTAAGATAGTCTACGAGATGGAAGAACGCTTAGACGGTCGTGATATGGCGTTTGATATGCCCACAACGGATACATCAGAAGACCTTATCTCTGCTCCAGTTAATTATCTTGAACAACATGAAGCTGATCCCGCATTATTATTAGAAAATGCTGACTGGAAAGGACATAAAGAAGGGTTGTTAACAGATGCCTTAGCTGAGTTAGATGAACGCAGCCAAGATATTTTAGCGAGTCGTTGGTTATCAGAGAAAAAAGCAACACTTCATGATCTAGCTGCCCGTTATGGTGTTTCGGCAGAAAGAATCAGACAGCTAGAAAAAAATGCGATGAAGAAATTAAAAGCAGCCGTTGTTTTAGAGGCTTAAACCTTAAAAATAGACTAGCATCAAGATAAAAATTCAATTATAATACTCATTCTGTGCCGGGGTGGTGAAACTGGTAGACACGTTGGATTCAAAATCCAATTTCTTCGGAAGTGCCGGTTCGATTCCGGCCCTCGGTACCACATATTAGTTCGACAATGTTCTAGGATGTACACGAAGCCAGCGTAAATGCTGGTTTTTTTGTGCCTATCGTTTATGTACGTCCGAGGAAACCCATAGCAATCCGGGGGTACTTACTTTGATGTATAGTTTCACACGTTATACCTGATTGGACGCTGTGGTTGTTAACAGTTACTGTTTTGAGCTTTTTAACCTGATGAACAGGTTTGGATTTTTGTCAGTGTTTTAGCGGGTTGTCTGCTTTTAATACGCGGTAAAAGCTGGATTCTGAGGTGATGTAAATTCCTTTGTCTGCCAGTTTTGGGATGAGTGGTAGGTCTGCATAGTCTGGATCTTTGCGGTCGTAATAAGTCGCTGGCACTCGGCTTCTGTTAGTTTGTTTGCAGGTTTATGCAGAGCCTCTATTCGGCCATCTTGTTCGTTGTCTGGCTGGCCCCAGCGCTGTATTGTTTTTGGACTCAAGCCTATGATCTAAAAGGATTTTGATTGCTGGACCCAGCAGTGATGGCCTCTTCAATTAGGGTCATGATTTCTTTCCGGTCCTCTTTCATTGTAAGTTGTCCTCGCAGTTTCCCCCATATAGCGTTTACTTTTTTTTGAAGTGCAAGCAGCGCGGCTGTTTCGGCTAAGGCTTTGTTTTTACGATTAAGATCTTGGTTTAACGCTTTAATTTCATTTCTCAATGTTTTAATGGATACTTGTTTTTTTGCTTCGGTCGACAACACCGTCCCTGTCAACATTTGTTGTTTCCATTCTTGGATATAATGAGGAAAAATACCGCGTACACTGCACAGTTCACTGATGGCTTCGTCACTTAATCCATCACTCTCAATGATCAATTTGAGTCGATCTTCACTCTTCCAGTCTTGTGGGCGCTTTTCTTGGTTTGTCATGGTCGGCTTAGCAGATTGTGATGTTTCTAATGGTTGGTTTTTTGATTGGGTAATCCATCGTTGTAATGCTGAACGCCTGACTCCTAATGTTTCAGCCATTTCTATCAGCGTTATTTCGGATGAACGGCTTAGTGCTTTTTCTACCACTTGTATTTTAAACCCTTCGGTGAATTTATTTGGCTGGTTAATACGCTGAGTAGTTACGCATACTATTTATTATCTGCTAATATTATTAATAATCTGAAGAGATTAATAACTGGGTTGAATTTAGAAAGTAATTATAGGATATGAGTGAATGGTTATAGCAATAGCAAGTAATCTTTTAGGTGACAATGTACGGATTTTAAAAAGTGAAGTATCTAAAGCTGCTTATCAAGGGGTTCTTATTGCAATAATGAGTATTATTATTGCAACACTTCTTGTTTGTTATTATGAAAGTAATACAATTTCAATTGCTGGGATAATTGAAGCCCAAAAAAATAATTTTGCTCTTTGGGTATTAAATACTGTGCCTTTTGTCTTTGCACTGTGGGGGCAGTATTCAGGTTCCATTATCGCTTATCAAGCGAGTGCAATAATTTTTGATCAGACTCAAGAATTACGCAATAGAGCCGAGGATCTTGAAAAAAAAGCAACCTATACAGCGACACATGATGTGATTACAGACTTACCTAATCGAAGTTTATTTTACGATAGAGTAGAGCAAGGGATTTTATCGGCGAATAATCAAAGCAAACTGCTCTCTATATTGTTGGTTGAAATTGTCAACTTTAAAGAAGTATATGATACTTTGGGACAAACAAGCAGTGATCAGATTATTAAGCAGGTTACTTCTCGGTTACAAGGTGTTGTTTTAGGGGCTGATAGTATTGCTAGAATTGATGGAAATATATTCAGCATTTTGATTATAGATTCTACGGGGGAAATGGAAACTGAAATATTAGCAACACATATTCAAAAAGTTTTGGAACCCGCTTTAGTTGTAGATAGATTATCTTTTGCAGCTCATACAAATATAGGTATTGTACATTTTCCTGAACATGGGGAAGATGTTGATACCTTAGTACAAAAAGCAGGTGTTGCGCTTTATATAGCAAGTAAAGATAAGAATGGGTATGCTACCTATGAGCCTTCCTTTGATAAGCGTAACCCGCGTCGCTTAACTTTGATGAGTGAGTTGCGTCATGCAATTGAAAGAAATCAATTAGAACTCTATTATCAACCCAAAGTGTCTATTCAGACTGATAAGCTATATGGTGCAGAGGCTTTGGTACGTTGGCATCACCCTAAACATGGCTTTATCTCACCGGATGAGTTTATACCGATGGCCGAGCGAACAAGAATGATAAAATTTTTGACTTTATGGGTATTAAAAGAATCATTTCAACAATGTGCAGAGTGGCATCGACAAGGAAAAGAGTTGATTGTTTCTGTTAACCTATCGGCTAAAGATCTACACGACCCTGAGTTGCCTGATTTGATTTCTGGTGTGGCGATATCAACAGGTGTTAAACCTGAGTGGGTGATTCTTGAAATCACTGAAGGATCAATTATTAGCCACCCAGAATTAACCCTTGAGATTCTAGAACGATTAAATAAAATGGGCTATAAGCTATCAATTGATGATTTTGGAACAGGATATTCTTCCTTAGCCTATTTGAAAAAAATGCCGTTGACTGAATTAAAGATTGATCGATCCTTTGTGCAAGATATTTTAGTCAGCGAAAATGATGATGTTATCGTTAATGCCACTATTAATTTAGCCCATAATTTAGGCTTTAAAGTCACGGCAGAGGGCGTTGAAACTGCTGAGATTATGGATAAGCTAAAATTATATGGGTGTGATATTGCACAGGGGTTTTATTTAAGTAAACCCGTAGCTGTGAATGATTTTAATCAGTGGATGGAAAACAGTCAGTGGAAAATATAAAACATAGTGCTTCGGGGCACAGTTCTTTAGGCTGCTTTCAAAATGTAGGCTGAAGAGCTACATTCTACATAATGGTGTAACAACTTGGCGTTTTCAAATAGCAGTGAAGATTTTTTCTAAAGCTCTCTCTTGCTGGATGCCTACACGGAAGTAGGTAAGTAGAGCAATGCAGGAGCAATTGCCGAGAGGGTTGGGGTGAGGAGAAATTTAAAAGTTTTTTTCTTTATTCCCTTTGTTTTTGGCTATGTCACCGTTAAGTGTTGAAAAAATGAAGTTGCTCTTAAAAGCCCTCCCCACCCTTTGGAGAGGGTTTATGAGCAAAATTATATTGCGGATTTAATTCGCTAAATAAGTACCCGTGCATAATTAATTTAACTAAATTTTACGCAGGGATTTTTTCATATTTAAGGCGTATACATAGGCGCATAGCAGGCTACGAAACTATTTATGCAACTCAGAATATGGAAAAAAAGACCAATAAAATGTTAAATTAATTATATATGGGTACTTAGATAATTGTTTAAGTTATTTAGAGAGCGTAGCCCTTAGATTACATTTTCTCTATCAGCTTTAAAAATCTCTGATAACGTTGCTTAGAGATTTTTCCAGTTTCCGCAGCGGCTCTAACAGCACAGCCCTTATCCTTTAAATGACGACAGTTATTAAAGCGACAATCTTCAATTAAAGGCTGGAATTCACGGTAACCCCAAGCTAATTGTTGCTCTGTCATATCAGCTAAGCCAAAAATAGCAACGCCAGGGCTATCAATTAAATCGCCACCTTCTGGTAAATGATAAAGTGTTGCCGCAGTTGTGGTATGGCGACCATGTTTGGTTATTTCAGAAACAGTATTGGTTTTTAGTTGTTTATCTGGAATGATGGCATTGGTTAATGACGATTTACCTACCCCTGATTGTCCCGCAAACATACTGATCTGATGGTTTAATGCCGCTTTAAGTTCGCTTATTCCAATGTTTTCAATGGCACTGACTTTGTGCATTTTATAGCCAAGGTCTTGGTATTGTTGCAGCTCAGCTTCAAGATCTTTTATGTTAGTTAGGTCTACTTTATTGAGCACTAAAACAGCATCAATATTTCTACTTTCACAAATGGCTAAATATTGGTCGATTAATAAAAAATCGCAATACGGTTCAGTGGCAAATACTACATAAATTTTATCAATATTAGCAGCAACAGGACGTGTTTTCTTATTTCTACTTGGGCGTTGTAATAAAGAGCGCCTCGGTAGTATTTCTTCGATGCGCCCTTGGTCTGTTGATGATTTTGTTACTTTGACTTTATCTCCAACAGCAACGGTTTCAAGTTTACGTCGCGTTTGGCATAAAAGGATATCTCCATCCACTTCTACAGCAATCCCTTGCCCAAGGTGAGAAATTACTAACCCATCAATTAAATCAGTCATCTGAGTTACATTTTAGATTCTAAGTGAGCAATACGGATGGCTGCAGGGGGGTGGCTGTAATGAAATGCTGAGTATAGAGGATCGGGGGTTAAAGTGCTGGCATTCTCTTTATATAATTTAACTAAGCCACTAATCATTTTGCTAGCTTTAGCATTATTAGATGCAAAGTCATCCGCTTCAAATTCAAATTTACGTTGAAAATAAGCACTTATTGGCTGCATAAAAATAGTGAAGGCAGGAGATACCAGCATAAACAATAATAATGCAGCAGCATTTGAATGGGTATCCACACCTAAGCCACTAAAGAACCAGTCTTGGGTAATTAACCAACCTAGTACGGCAAAGCTGATTAAAGTCATAAAAGAAGAGGCAACTAGCATTTTAATCACATGTTTACATTTAAAGTGGCCTAGTTCATGCGCTAAAACAGCTTCTAATTCTTCATCGTCTAATGATTCAATTAAAGTATCAAAAAATACAATACGTTTAGTCTTTCCCATGCCTGTAAAGTAAGCATTACCATGACCTGAGCGTTTAGAGCCATCCATAATAAAAATACCATCACTATTAAAGCCACAGCGGGTTAAAAGTCCTTGAATACGATCTTTTAAAGAACCATCTTTCATGGGGGTAAAGTCATTAAATAAAGGAGCAATAACAGTTGGGAATAACCAACTCATCAATAAAGAGATACTCATTAATATTGCCCAAGCGTATAGCCACCACAAATCACCAATACTATCCATGACCCAAATAAGCAGTGCAAGAATTGGCATACCAATAGCAATAACTAAAGATAGAGAAATACCTTGGTCTTTAAAAAATTGAATTTTTGAACTTTTATTAAAGCCGAACTTTTCTTCAATAACAAAGGTTTGGTAATAACTACTAGGAATTTCAAACATAGTCATAATAATAATCAGGCTGCCTACGGCACCCAGGTCAGTCCATATGGGGGATAAGCCAAAAGAGGACCATAGATTAAAAACTGAGCTGATACCACCGCCCAATGTCAGTACGATTAAAAATATCACACCAACAAGACTGTCTATGCCGCCTAATTTTTCTTTTTCAATGGTGTAGTCAGCTGCTTTTTGATGAGCATCAAGGGTAACAGAATCCTTAAATGCTTCAGGAACAGAGGCTCTATTATCAAGTACAAAAGATTTTTGTCGACTAGAAAGCCAGTGTTGAATAGCATAAGAAATGACGACAGCTATTATAAATACTACGGTAAATGTATGCATGGGGTTTAATTAACGTTCAGATTTTAAGAATTAGCCATACAGATTAGCCAATGCTACAATTTAAAGCAACTATCATCTATTAATGGAAACAGAATGGCGCAAGATTCAAATAACTTAATCTGGATTGATTTGGAAATGACAGGCTTAGATCCCGATACGGATTTAATCATTGAAATCGCAACCATTGTCACGGATAAAAATCTTAACATTATTGCTGAAGGCCCTGTTTTAGCTGTGTATCAGCCAGATGAAGCTATTGCTGCAATGGATGATTGGAATCAAAAACATCATGGTCAATCAGGCTTAATCGATAGAATTAAAGCATCAACAGTTGATGATGCTGAAGCAGAAAGGCAATCTATAGAGTTTTTAGAACAATGGGTGCCAGCGAATACATCACCCATTTGTGGCAATAGTATTTGTCAGGATAGACGTTTTCTTTATCGTTACATGCCAAAATTGGAAGATTACTTCCATTACCGTAATTTAGATGTTTCCACTCTGAAAGAATTGGCTAATCGTTGGGCACCCGAACTGCAAAAAGGCTTTAAGAAAAAAGCAGTACATAAAGCATTGGACGATATCATAGAATCTATTGAGGAAATGAAATATTATCGCGAGCATTTCATTAAGTTCTAATTATGAACCATTTAATAGCGGTGGCAATGGGGGGGGCTTTTGGTGCCGTATTAAGGTTTTTAATCTCTACAGGGGTTTACCAATGGTTAGGACGGGGATTTCCTTATGGGACCTTAGCCGTTAATGTTATCGGCTCATTATTGATCGGTCTTATGACTATTGCATTACCTCTGCAGCGTATTGCTTTAACCATGGAATATCGCTCTGCTATTTTGGTTGGACTGTTTGGTTCTTTAACCACTTTTTCAACTTTCTCTTTAGATAATTTTTATTTAATAGAGCAGGGACATTTTATTAAAGCGGCATTAAATATTACGGCCAATGTTTTTGTTTGTATTATCGCTGTTTGGATTGGGATGACTTTAGGCAAGGCCCTTTTTTCTTCCACAGATGGCGTATTCCATTGGCGAGGATGGGTTTTCCCCTATGGATTGTTACTTGTAAATACGATTGGCGCTTTTATCATTGGTATTGTGAGTACTATTTTATTATCTAAAGTTGATTTTCCTGAGGAATATGCGGCAGCATTGGTTATTGTTTTTATAGGGCTTTATATAACATTATCTAGCTTGTATTTAGTCCTCTATTTTATAGAGCACAGTTATACTTTTGATACCCATTTAAAATCTATTTTAGCCTCTATTGGCTGTAATATTTTAGTGTTTAGTTCGGCATTATGGATGGGGCTACTGGCGGGAAAACAAATATGAATACATCGACTATTGCTAATGAACAACTCCCCTTAGAAAATAAATTAGCGGTTTCTTTTAAGTTGATTCTTGGCTTATATTCAATCATTCCCCTTTGTTTTATCATTTATTTAGCGGATGTATTCATCTGGGATAGCTATTTAAAATCTATTTTGCCGAGCAGTCCAGCCCATTTTATTTTGTTTCAGATCTTATTTGGCACACCTCATATTATCGCAAGTGCGATATTGCTAGGCAGTAATAGAGAATATTTACAGTTCTTTAAGTGGAAACTGATAGGGATGACAGCTTTTATTATTATCTTTTTTGGCATTGGAAGCCTGTATATACCGTATAAAGCCTTATATATTATTAGTGTGTGCTGGACGGTTTATCATGTATTTAAACAGCAACATGGAATAGCTAAGGGTGTTTGTAGATTGCCTGGCTGGGCTTTTTATTGTTTGCTCTGGCTCAGTGTGAGTGCAGGTATTTTTATTTATATTGGGGTTTTCTTGAAAAATAGCTTAGATGCCCAACAAGTACTTTGGGTTAACTTAATTGCCGCGACTTTAACTATCGGGTTGATTTTAAGCTCATTCTTATGTCAGCGATGTGTTAAAACTGGTTTTGGAAAGTATTTTTTATGGTCAAATACCTTTTTGATCGTGAGTAGTTTTTTCTTTTATACGCAACAATATTATTTTTTAGCTATTTTAATTCCTCGCTTAGTGCATGATGCAACAGCTTATGTGTTTTATGTTAGTCATGATTATAATAAGCATCACCAAACACCGCAAAATACACTGTACAAATATGCAGCACGTTGTAACCTGCATGTATTTGTTGTATTACCCATACTCTCATTCGGGTTGACGTATTTGTTGCAGGCATATGGAGATGAATGGGTTAATGTTATCAGCCAATTCTTCTTTGATGCATCCATTTATAAAGCAATAACTTTAGGATTGATTGGCTATTTATCATTAATGCATTATTACACCGAGGCTTATACTTGGCAGGCGAATTCACCTTTACGAAGGTATATTCGGTTTTCAAAATAAAAGCTAAATGGAGTGATGGTTATTGTTAGTG
>CAZMQH010000009.1:0-1154 GCA_964568245.1 uncultured Methylomarinum sp. | reverse complement strand
CAGCAAGTTCAAGCGATAACGATTGAATTTGATTACGGCTTTGATACAAATAGTTTTTTTGATACTCAAGCAAAAAAAGATGTTTTAAATGCTGCTGGCAACTTTTTTGAAAGTAGATTAACGGATAATTTGACGGCTATTAATTCATCTGCAAGTAATCAATTTAACGCTTTCTTTCATGACCCAGGGTTAGGCGGCTCGGCTAGTATAAATGGTTTTGATGTTGCGGCTAATACTATTCGTGTCTTTGCGGGTGGCAGAAACCTTGGTAATTCCACTCTTGGAATAGGAGGACCTGGTGGATTTACTGTAAGCTCTACAACCCCAGTATTTATTAATAATGCTATATCTAGGGGGCAAGGAGATGGAACTACGGCTGCTACATTAAATAAGATTGATCAAGATGGTAATATAGTCGATCAGAGTGCATATGATTTTGGCCCCTGGGGTGGTGCAATTACTTTTAATACTGAAAAGTCATGGTATTTTGACTCAGATATTAGTACCGAGGAGTCTTTTGCAGGTAATAATGATTTTTATTCGGTTGCACTTCATGAATTGGCTCATTTATTAGGTTTTGGAACTTCTGATTCGTGGCGTAACTTAGTCAATGGAGATGAGTTTGTCGGAGTTAACTCAAGTTTGGAAAATCAGGGAAGTGTATTGCTCGATGCAAATGAGATACATTGGCTGAATGGGACAACTAGTTCCATTGATGGAGAAGGTGATCAAGAAGTTTTACTGGACCCATCTGTAACAACGGGAACAAGAAAGCATTTTACTGATCTTGATTTGGCAGGTTTGCAAGATGTTGGATGGGAAGTGAGTGCTATACCCGTACCTGCTGCAGTCTATTTTTTTGGTTCAGCTTTGCTAGGTCTCGGTGCTTTTCGTAAAAAGACAAAATAAGCAATCATTTTAATCTTACTGTTATCTATTATTGGAGAGTATCGTTAGAAATATGGTGTAAGGTAACACTGACTCTGTGTTTTATCTTGTTCTCACGGTTGTCGTGGGAATGTAGGTCTTGATGCGCTAGCTTTACGGAGTGAGTTTTATTCTCTTTAAAGGGCTTCATCGACTAAACACTTCTTCTAGATACTAAGGAACGTGCACGAAATAACTTGAGCAACTAACTTGTCTTTTTGTCCGTC
>CAZMQH010000008.1:18495-25643 GCA_964568245.1 uncultured Methylomarinum sp. | reverse complement strand
ACGCTTTTTTCAACATCCCCTTGAATAACTGGGCCCATGCCGCAACCAGGTGCCGTTAGAGTCATTTGAATATGAACGCTATTACCTTCTTCGGCTGGTTCCACCTTACATTGATAAACTAGCCCAAGATCAACGATATTCACTGGAATCTCTGGGTCGTAAACTGTTTTCATCACTTCCCAGCAATTTTTTTCAACGGCAATGGTGCTGGTTTCAGAAACCAGTGTATGTAAAGTGTGATGTTCTTTTCCCAGTGCATCTGCATCTATGCCAGAAATGCGGACCATGTGACCATGTTCAGTCACTACAGTGTAGTTATCACCTAAGGATTGGTGGATAGTAACTTCTTTACCCTTACTTAAAGTGCCATGATTACCATCAGGAATCATCACTACATTGACATCGCGGGTTAGTATAATGGTTTCTCTTTCTGACATGGTGTTGGTTATTGGTTATTGGTTAAATGTTTGTGCATCAATAGTTTGGCCAGTAACGCCAAGGCTTTCTGAGCTAAATAAGTAGGTGTAGATATTATTTAAACTATCCATAGTGGGGAGTTTAGATTTATCCTCAGCCGGAAATAATTTTTTGCGTAATGGGGAGTTGATTGCACCCGGTAGTAGGGTGTTAACACGTATTTTTTGCGCTGATTCTAGTTCTTCAGCTAAAATTTTTGCGAGGCCTTCAAGTGCAATTTTTGAAACACCATAAGCACCGCTATAAGCTGAAGGTGTTCTAGCCATAGAATCACTGGTAAACACAATAGAAGCATGTTTACTTTCTTGTAAAGCGGGGAGTAATACTCGAGTGAGTAGGAAGGGAGCGTTTAAGTTGACATTTAGTGTATGTCCCCAGTCTTTAGTTTCATGAATTTCTATTGGGGTATAGGCGTTAAGTTCAACAGCTGAATGCAGTAGGCCTTGTAATGAACCGTAAGTTTTCTTAATGGTAACCGCTAATTCTTCATATTGAACTTCAGATGCGCCTGCAAGATCAAAAGGGTAAATGGTTGGAGTTACTGCACCAGCTTCAACAATGGAATCGTAAATTTTTTCTAATTTAGGAATGCTTTTATCCAGCAGAATAATCTGAGCGCCTTGTTTAGCTAAGGCAAGGGCAGCGGTGCCGCCTAATCCGCCAGCAGCTCCAGTAATTAAAATAACGTAATCTTTTAATGGCATGTTGCTGTAATCCATGAGGTTAATTGTTCGGGTGATTCAATTATTGCATCGGCATGCCAGTTGCTAGGGATGTCATCGGGCTTAAGGTAGCCATATACAGCTGCTAGGGTTTTCATATTGGTGTTTTTACCAGCTTCTATATCATGTAAAGCATCGCCAATATAAACACATTCTTCAGGTTTTACTTTTGCTTGACGACACGCTGTCAGCATAGGTTCTGGATGTGGTTTGCTGTTAGCTGTGGTATCACCACTAATGATGCAAGCTGCTCTGTTTTTCAGATTAAAAGCTTCAACTAAAGGCTGGGTGAACCGTTCTCTTTTATTGGTAACGATCCCCCATTTAAGTCCAAGAGATTCTATGGTTTCTAATGTCTCTGTTATTCCAGGGAAAAATTGGCTGTGTTCAGCAATGTTTTCCTGATAAAGCGTTAGCATAGTTTCAAGTATTTTATTTTGTATGCTTGAATCAATATTTATCACGCTTTTTTGTATCATGGCGGCGGCACCATAAGATATAAAGGGTTTAACTGTATCGCTTAAAACTTGATCAAAACCATGGGTTTTGAGCGCTTTATTTAAACAGACTATTAAATCTGGCGCGGTATCGACTAAGGTTCCATCTAAGTCAAACAATACACAGGATAAGTTAAACTTTGAACTCATGATTATAATGGACGCTGAAATGCTGCAATATAATTAACCTCAATATCTTTACCAAGCTTAAAACGTTTGCTAAAAGGGTTGTATTCAATGCCTATTATGCCCTGTAGCTCAAGACCTGCTTGCCGTGCTGTTTGGCTAAGTTCTGATGGTTTAATAAATGTTTTGTATTCATGAGTGCCTTTAGGCACCATTTTTAATACATGTTCAGCAGCAACAATAGCTAATAAATACGCTTTAGGCACACGATTAAGGGTAGAAAAGAACACCATGCCGCCGGGTTTAACCATTTTTGAACAGGCTGAAATAATTGAACCTGGATCGGGTACATGCTCAAGCATTTCCATACAAGTGACATGATCAAAAGCTTCAGGCTGTTGTTCTGCCAACTCTTCAGCACTGATTTTTTGATAACTTGCTTGAATACCAGTCTCTAAGCCATGTAAGTCAGCAACATCTAATAAATCCTGACTTAAATCAATACCTAAAGTATCTGCGCCATGTTTGGCTAAGCCTTCTGTTAAAATTCCACCACCACAGCCCACATCAACAATACGCTTGCCTTGTAAATCAGCATATTGTTGAATAAAACTAATTCTTAATGGGTTAACATCATGTAATGTTTTAAATTCACCTTGTGGGTCCCACCAGCGTTCGGCCTGTGCTCCGAATTTTTCTATCTCGTGTTGGTGTACGTTTTCTGTTGCTGTCATAGTGTTAGGGCTCTTAAAATGTTTGTATAGTTTACTATATTACTAGGTTATTCGCCATGTGTTGTGGCAGGTAACATTTGGGCTGTTTTACCCTACAAAGCTAAATGAAATAAAATTTACCCAGGGCTAGTAGTTTTTAATAATAGACATGGCCAGATCGAGTTCGTTTTTGGAGTGATAGAAATGCGGTGAGAAGCGAATTCCACCACCTCTTAAGGCACACATAACACCATTGTCTTGTAAATGCTTATATAGTAGCGTATTTTCAATGTTTTCATGTTTGAATAAAACAATGCCTGATTTTAATTGAGTCGATGGATTATTTAATAAAATAAGGTTTGAATCAGCATTGATTCTATCAATCAAATAGTGAGTGTTTTGTTGAATGCTCGATTCAACTTGCTGCATACCTATTTCTAAAAGTAAAGAAAGGCTTGCTGACCAGGCATGAATACCCAGCATATTAGGGCTTCCACATTCAAAGCGTTGGGCGGTAGGGTGAATCTCCCACGGTTTATTTTCATAATTATGGATGTTGGCCATCATATGCCAGCCATACTGAGTCAACTTTAGTTTGGCTCTAGAGGCGGGGTTAGTGTAAAAAACACCTAATCCTTCTGGCCCAAACATCCACTTATGACCGTCAGCCATCACAAAATCAGCATGATAAGCTTGTACGTCAAATTCAACAGCACCTAAGCTTTGTATGGCATCAATGCAAAATAAAATATTGTTTTCTTTACAAAACTTGCCGATTTTTTTTAGGTCTAAGCGTAACCCTGATGCAAATTGAATTGAGCTGATGGTTATTAAGCGAGTGTTAGAGTTCACCAAGGAAAATAGGGCTTGTTCAGGTGAATCATCAGAGGAAAGGTTGGCTTGCCTGAGTTCTACCCCTTGGTCTTTTAGTGATTCCCATGGAATACGATTAGATGGGAATTCCTCAGCACTACTCACAATGTTGTCACCAGGATTCCAAGATAGGCCATAGGCAACAAAGGAAATAGCTTCCGAGGTATTTTTAACTAAGGCTATGTCATCAACTGAAGGTGCATTGAGTAATGTTTTTAATTGCTGTCGAAGGGTTGATTCTTTTTTTAGCCAATCAAGATAGTAGTGTGAGCCATAGCGCGTATTTTGTTCAGCAAAGGCTTTGACAGCTTCAGATGTTCTTTTGGGCCAAGGGGCAACGGCAGCATGATTAAGGTAAATAAGTTCTTCTGTTAATGGAAATTCTGGATGGCTCATTGATAATTTAGATATTAGGCAAAGGGGTGGTTGGGTGTGAATAGATTAAATTTACACTCTGTTAAAAAAAATCTTATATTTCAGCTAGAATTGACTAATATATTACTATATATGAGATATAGTTAACTGAAATCTAAACCCATTAGTTATATAGAGGAAATATATGCAGATGAGTTTATTAAATAAAACAAGAGGGTTAAAGTGGATATAGCATCCTTAGTCGGTTTTTTATTGGGTATCGGTATTATTGTTGCTGCGATTGCAACAGGTGGCGATGTCATGTTATTTGTCAATGTTCCATCACTACTGATTGTAATTGGCGGAACATTTGGGGTAAGTTTAATGCGAATTCCCTTGGCTGATTTTATTCGCTCATTTGGTGTTTTAGGGAAAGCATTTTTAAATAAAATAGAAGACCCTAATGTTTTAATCGAAGATGCTGTTCGTTTAGCTGATGTAGCTAGAAAAAATGGTTTACTTGCTTTAGAAGGGGAAGAAATTTCCAACCCCTTTATGAAAAAAGGAATCACCCTCTGTGTTGATGGGCATGATCCTGCTTTCGTAAAAAAAATGCTAGAGCAAGATATCAATCAAATGGTTAGTCGTAATGAAATTGGTCAAGATATGTGGAAAGGGGTGGGAGATTTGGCACCAGCGATGGGTATGATTGGTACTTTAGTTGGCTTGGTTCAAATGCTTGCAAACATGTCTGACCCTGCCAGCATTGGTCCCGCGATGGCGGTTGCCTTGTTAACCACGCTCTATGGCGCAATGGTGGCCAACTGTTTTGCTTTGCCGATGGTTGATAAATTAGCTTATGTTTTAAATTATGAAAAGGCCAATAAAGAATTAATTTTAGATACCATTACCGGTATTCAAGAGGGGATGAACCCTAAAGTGCTGGAAGCATTATTAAATTCCTACATTTCTGAGAAAAAACGCAAGACGGATGATGAGTAATTACTATGGCTGATGAATGTCCTAAATGCCCCCCTGCGGGCGCCCCGTTATGGCTGGCAACTTTTGCAGATCTAATGTCACTTTTAATGTGTTTCTTCGTACTGCTGCTATCCTTTGCCACCATGGATGCTGCAAAATTCAAAAAAGTGGCTGAGTCTATGGAAAATGCTTTTGGTGTGCAAAAGGATATTGTTGCCCTTGAGATTCCAATGGGTACCAGTATTATTGCTCAGCATTTTTCACCCGCTCAAACAAAACCTACTCCGATAGAGGAAATTAAGCAGTCGACTAATCAGCAAGCAACAAAACTTGATGTTAGTGTCGAAGATATGGAAGAAGTGAAGCAAAAAATGCTTCAAGCTAAGATGGGTGAAATAGATGACCAAGCTGAGAAAATTGAAGGCTCATTAGCTCAAGAAATAGGGGAGGGGCTGGTTTCTGTTGAAACTGATGGCCTTAAAATTATTATTAGAATTAATGAAAAAGGCTCTTTTCCATCTGGCACGGCAATCTTAAAAGCAGGTTTTCAACCTGTTATGGCAAAAATTACCGCCGCAGTAAATGACTCTAAAGGTACAGTGCATGTTGCTGGGCATACTGATAATATTCCTATCTCAACTGATTGGTATCGATCAAACTGGGAGCTTGCCGCTGGTAGAGCCGTTACTGTTGCTGACTACATGTTAAAAACAAAAGGAACTGATAGAAATAGAATCGTTGTAGAAGGCTATGCGGATACTAGACCGTTAGTTCAAAATGATACAGCTAAAAATCGAGCGATAAATCGACGAGTAGAAATTATTATTACTCAGGAAGATCCTACGTTAGGGCTTAAAGTTGAGGATGTGAGTGAAATGATTCAAACTGATTCATTACAAGATAAATCCAATTAAAAAGAAGGAAGTACAGTGAGTAAAGACGACGTGCCTATGGCAGAAGATAGAAGACGTTTTTTTCGAATTGATGATGCAGTTAATTTATATTATCGAATTGTTGATGAACAAACTGTTGTTGCAGCTAGTAATACAAGTAATGATGTATTGAGCAGTTGTTCTTTAGTGACAGCGTTGGAAGTCTTGGGGCAAGAAAGTAGATCAGTTTTATATAGAATTGAAAAAAAGGAACCAGAAATTGCTGAATACCTAAAGTTGATGGATTCAAAAATTAGTTTATTATCTCAGGCGGTGTTACAGCAAGGGAATGATTTGTCGGAGAGTTCCTTATGTAATACTAATATAAGTGCATCCGGCTTGGCTATTGAAGTGGATACTCCAATTAAAGAGGGTGAGTTTATTGAAGTTAAATTATTTCTTTCTTCTTGTGTGGCGGTTATTTTACTTTATGGAAAAGTGGTTTATTGTAAAAAAAATGACTTGTCACCTTATCAAATAGGGATTGATTATATTAATTTAAAAGATGAGGATAGGGAGATTTTAATTAAGCATATTGTTAAAAGGCAAATGCAGCAAATTAGAGAAACTAAGCAAGAGTCATTGTAAGTGTCTATTTCAGAAAAACAACGAAAGATTATTGCTATTTTAGCGGATGGTCTGCTCCACTCGGGTACTGAACTTGCTGAAAAGTTAGGGATGAGTCGGTCGGCTATCTGTAAACAGTTAAAGAACTTAACAGAATTAGGTTTAGAGTTTAGTGCAGTCACAGGAAAAGGGTATCGTTTAAAAAAACCATTACAACTATTATCTAACGAAGGCATAGAAACTTATTTATCGCCCAAAGCCCAGTTATTAATTTCTGAGTTAGAAATACACCAAAGTATTCATTCAACCAATCGTTATCTGACTGAACTGGCACAAAAGGAACAAAAGACAGGAATTGTTTGTTTTGCTGAGTACCAAACAGCGGGTAAAGGCCGGCGTGGACGTGAATGGGTTTCTCCTTTTGGCAGTAATATCTATCTTTCTATATTATGGCAATTTCAGAATGGCCCTGCCTCAATTAGTGGATTAAGTCTAGCGGTTGGTGTTGCTGTTGTGCGAGCTTTAAATGACTGTGGTGTACAAGATGTTGGTTTGAAATGGCCAAATGATATTTATTGGCAACAAAAGAAACTTGCAGGGATTTTAATTGAGGTTTCTGGTGAAACCAATGGGCCATGTCATGCTGTTATTGGTTTAGGGCTAAATATTTATGTACCAAAAGATAAAGCTAAGTCCATTACCCAGGATTGGGTGGATTTAAGCCAAATCCTTGTTGATAACCCAAGCAATATAAGAAACAAACTATCGGCTACACTGTTGAATCATCTTATGCCTATGGTTGCTGATTTTGAGAATAAGAGTTTAGATCATTATATTGAAGCTTGGCGAACTTATGATTGTATGAAAGGAAAAGAGGTTCAAATATTTATGGGGCAACAGGTGTTT
>CAZMQH010000008.1:0-18395 GCA_964568245.1 uncultured Methylomarinum sp. | reverse complement strand
TTATGATTGTATGAAAGGAAAAGAGGTTCAAATATTTATGGGGCAACAGGTGTTTGCAGGTGTTGTTTCGGGAATAAATAATAATGGTATGTTATTGCTGACTGATGAGCAGGGTAAGGTTAAAGCATTTGCTTCAGGTGAAGTAAGTTTTCGCAAAGCATGAAAGTATTAGTGGATATTGGTAATACAAGGATTAAATGGGCCATTGAGGCTAATGGTATTGTTAAAAACAGTTTGGCAATTAAGCATCAAATAAATTTTATCGAGCAAATTAAGGAAAACTGGTCGTTAATAGAGCGTCCAGAAATATTGGCTATCTCCTCTGTTAGCAAGCAATATCTTGTTGATGAACTTTTAGCATTAGCAGAAACACTTTGGCCTAACGTTAGTATTGTTGTTGCCAAATCAACTGCGCAAGCACTTTCTATTACAAATGCTTATAAAGAGGTTGGTAAATTAGGTGTTGATAGATGGTTGGGGTTAATTGCTTTGCAGCATTATTATCCTGGAAAGGGTTGTGTAATCGACTGTGGTACGGCGATTACAATTGATGTTCTAAACGATGATGGGTTACATTTAGGAGGGCTAATTAGCCCTGGCTTGCAGTTAATGAAGCAATCTTTGTTTCAAGGGGCAGAAAGTTTATCTAATGTGAAACAGCAGTTTTCGGTGGGGTTATCTGATGCAACCGATTCAGCTATTTTTTCAGGTACATTATTTGCTGCTACAGGCTTGATAGATAAAGTGATTACTGAGTATTGTAGTTCAGCTAAAACCATCGTTTTAACAGGGGGAGACGCTGAGTTTATTTCTAAACACCTTAATTGTAAAGTTATTATTGAGAAAGATTTTATTCTTAAAGGCCTGTCTCTATATTCCAGTGGTAGGGGTCAATGAAGATCTTTTTCTTTTTAATGCTATTAAGCAATATCACGTTCTTTTTATGGGAATTTAATTCAGTCGATAGGGTTGTTGAGGTTGCTAATAATGAAATGAAACAAATTTTATTGTTAAGTGAATTGCCTGAAAAACAAAGGGAAGTGGATTTGATTATAGCTAAGCCTAAGGTTGAATTATCTTTAGGTCTTGCTGAAGGTGATAAAACAAAAGAACGTCTTAAAAGTGTAACTTTAGCGACAGAAGATCAAATTTTAGTAATACCAGAAACTGAAGGGGTGGAAAAAGGTTTCAATTCTTTAGCTGAAAAAGATAGTGATAGTACATCAGTAGAACTAAGCGAGCTAGAAAAAAGGCATTGTTATCAGATAGGTCCTTTTATAGATGAAAAATTGCTTATTAATTGGATTAAAATCAATAAAATTGATGAAAACACCGTTACTACCATTAATAATGAGAAAAAGGTTGGTACTGGGTTTTTAGTTTATTACCCTCAAGCAGAGACTTATGAGAAATCTAAACAACATCTTTATTTACTTAAAAATAAGGGTATTACCGATTTATGGTTGTTTAGAAGAGGGGAGCTTAAAGGGAATATTTCTTTAGGTTTGTTTGCTAAGGAATCAAGAGCTTTAGTGTTAAAAAATAGGTTTGTTAAAGCAGGAATAAATGTTGAAATAATGACTAGATATAAAGTAGAGTCTGAATGGTATGCAAAGATTATGAGTGATAAGGAAATAAGATCTAATATGGTGAATTTTACAGATCAACTGTCTTTTTTATCATCATGTGACAAAGAATAAATCATTGCTTAGTTTGTAATTTATCCTGAGCACTTTTATTAATCGGCTCATAAGGCTGTAGAGACAAGGCATGCCTTGTCTTGTCTCTACTTTAGGTGAGCTTAGATAAAAAATGAACATGATTAGCTGTCAAAATTTATGGAACAATTAATATGTTGGCTTAAACTATTTTTTTAGACGAGTAATAAAAACAAATATAAATAAAAAATTGTACGCCAAAAATTATATTAGCCATTAGCAGATGAATGGGCTGGGCAATGGGAGGGACTCCAAGTCTATCCAATGTAACACCTGCAATAATAGCGGTTACAATTACACCCAGTAATAAATAACTGCAACGCAGTAATACATTGTTTTTATCGACAGATTGGTAAATTTTCCAGATTACCCATAAATTGGTAAATAAAATAACAGCTGAGAATGAGCGGTGAATATAAAAAATAACAGGGAAGCTATCTCTCCAGAATTCTCTATCAATATATTTATGCTCATGAGCGATAAAATCAACGGCTTCTCTCACTTGGGTGCCCATGGCAACTTGTAAAAGAGTGAACCCCATTGCAAAGATAAGTACCGTTTTTACATGATTGGGTATTTTGCTGGTATCAATTTGAGATAAAAATTCTTTTTGAGATTTAGCTATTGCATAGATAAGCAGCGCAACGATAAACAGTGCCAATAGCATATGTAAGGTGATCATAAAGGGCTTTAAATTACTCGCAACAACGGCTGCGCCTAGCCACCCTTGAAGCCCGACTAACAGAAAGATTGAAACAGAGAGATAAAAAATACTTTTATCTGCTTTTAAGTAAATTCTAGAAGACCATGCGGTTAAAAATATTAAGAAACCAATAGTGACACCGACCAAGCGATTTGCATATTCAGTCCATGTTTTTATAGGGTTAAATTGGGTGTTTTTATAGCCACGTTCAGCATAAATTTCTTGATAATTTTCAGGTAATTGAGAGACATCAGTTGGAGGAACCCATTGACCAAAACAAGTAGGCCAATCTGGGCAACCCATTCCAGCACCCGAGGCTCTGACAATTCCTCCGACAAGAATAACAAAATAAACAGCGCAGATAGTTAACATGCCTAATCGTCTAAAACGAAGGGCCGCTTGTTGATTGATCATGGTTTATGTTTTTGTAGTTGAAAAATTAAGGCGTAGCAGGGAAGGTCTCTCAATACCTTAATTATAATGATAAATTCAGCTTAAAACAACATGGAATGGGCTAGTTCAATTTCTTCAGAAACACCTTCAATTTCAAGTATTTCTGCATCTCCTGCAAGGCCAAGTTTGGCAAATGAAGGTACGGTAGTCCAGTCAACTCTGCATGCGGGGTGGTCTGTCCCTGCTATGCTTTGTAAAAAAGCGACTTGAACTAAGTCTACATAATCTGCTTTATCGCTGGTATCACGTTGAAAATTAATATATTCAGAAGCAACAAGTTTTAACTCCTCTGGAAAATCCCAGGTTTCCATAATAATTTTTCCAATAGGAGGATGTGCTTTTTCTAATAATTTATTCAGTCGTGATGGGCTATCTTTAAATTCAGGGATGTTTTCAACCAACATTAAAATAGGCAATTTTCCTATTTGATGAATAAGTCCAGCCAACATAGCTTCATCAGGATTAAGATGGGGGGTGAATGTAGCTAAGGCGCGACATATAGAGGAAACATTAACACCCTGTTCCCAAGTTTCTCTAAAATATTTTTCTAAAAGATCGGTGCTAGGTGTAAACATTTGTTGCATCACCAAGCTAGTAATCAATGTACGAATAGTTGAACTTCCAAGACGGGTAACTGCCATTTGGATATTTTTAACTTCTTGAGAACCTTTGTATAAAGGACTGTTCGCAACTTGAATGAGTCGAGCAGAAAGAGCGGCATCAGTGATAATCATATCCGCAAGTTCTTGAGAAGTAGAATCTCCTTTTGATACAGCATCCCTTACTTTTAATGCGACGTCAGGTAGTGTAGGTAAAACTAGGCGATTTGCATCAAGCTCTTCTTGTACGTGAACTAGAAAGTCTTGAACAGATTTAAATTGCATTTTTCATGAACCTTTATTGAAAATCTATGATCTTGATTTTATCTTGATTTGAGTTATTAAGCATAAGGTTATTTAACTCTGAATCCGTGGACTGCAATACAACTAATAATTTTGTTTGCACCCCATTACTTTGTAAGGATAGTACCTTTCCAACAGTTTGTTCACTTTTACCTGTAATTATTTTTGCATCTACTGGTATATCTTGGGTGCTTTCACAAGATGCGAGAAATAACTCACGTTTTGATTTGCCTAAATAATGGGTTCTGGCAATAATTTCCTGTCCTGTATAACAGCCTTTATTAAAGCTAATTCCGCCTAGTTTATCAATATTTAACATTTGGGGGATGTACTTTTCAGAGTTGTCTTTTGTAAGCCAAGGAATGCCCGCTGAAATATCCTGCTCAATCCAAATATTTGCAGTATTTGGTATAAAGTGCGTGTTTTCTGTTAAATCGGTCCACAAGGAAATAGCTTGGGATGGTGTACTGATAATCAAGTAGCGGTTGCCATGCAGAGGAAACTTTATATATATATCTTTATTTTGATCAACAGAAAAAGATTCTTTAGGTGCTGTAGCTAAAGAAGCGGGGGGTAGAGTGCTAGCACCCAGTATGCATAAATCATCAGACATATTATGAAGTTGCACATCAGCTCGCATAATATACATTTGTAATTTTTGAGAGACTTTATCAATCAGCTCATTAGGTAAGACTAGCAAAAAGTCGGTTGCCGTTTTTATTATTAATAGCGTGCTGATTGTTCTACCTTTTGCATTACAGTAAGCAGCAAAAAAACTGTTTGATTCGGTGAGATCGTTGATATTGCAAGTGAGTTGACCTTGTAAAAAAGATGAGGCATCTGTTCCTGTTATTTTTAGAACAGATAAATAAGTGAGTGCAGTAATTGAATCGTATTCGGCTATTTTTTCAGAGGAAAAGGTATTCTGAGATTTTAAAAAGTTGCCCCAATCTGTATTCATATCGTATTTTTTTTAATAAAAAAAGAATTATAACTACTATACTATCTATAAAGGGTTAAATTGGCATTAAGAAATAATTTATTTCTATTTTAGGATTGGAATCGTCTAGTGCAGCAATGTATGATGACAGCAGAATATAAGCCACATATTAAAGTAAGTAAAACAATGACTCAACATAAAAGACCGCTTTCACCGCACCTGATGATTTATAGGTTGCCCTTAACAGGCATAATTTCAATTACTCATCGTATGACGGGGGTCGTTTTAGCGATGGGGCTTATTGTTTATGTAGCAAGCTTTTTTATCATTTTGCAAGGAAATGATAGCTACTTACAATTACAGTCGATTTTGGACTATACCATCGTACGTATTGGCGTGTGGTTCTTCATTTATGCTCTATTCTTTCATCTTTGTCATGGTATTAGGCACTTAATCTGGGATGTGGGCACAGGCTTTGATAAAGACGATATGGATAGAAATGCAATCATAGAAATAGCATTATCTTTTGTTTTAACTCTCATTTTTTATTAATACTATGGATTATCAAACACCTTTAGCAAAAGTCAAAGGGCTTGGTGCTGCCAAGGCGGGGACTGGGCATTTTTGGATGCAGAGAATGACCGCCATTACTCTGATTCCTTTATCATTGTGGATGGTTGCCTTTACTGATCAATTATTAAATGCCTCACATCAAGATATGATTGCCTGGTTATCAGGCCCAATGGACACTATTCTGGCATTAGCTTGGATTATTGCTGCTTTTTACCATGCGGCTTTGGGTTTACAAGTTGTGATTGAAGATTATGTTCATGCAGACTGGATAAAAATTTCTTCAATTTGGGTAATGAAACTAACATTTTTATTTTTCGCTATAGCCGCAATCGTTGCTATATTTCGAATTCCCATGATTGGATAAGGTATGTCAACAGATTATAAAATAATAGAACATACATACGATACCATTGTTGTTGGTGCTGGTGGAGCTGGTCTGCGCGCAACCTTTGGTATGGCAGAAAAAGGTTTGAAAACAGCATGTATAACCAAAGTTTTTCCTACACGTAGTCATACAGTTGCTGCGCAGGGTGGCATTAGTGCTGCATTGGGTAATATGGGAGAAGATGATTGGCGTTGGCACATGTACGATACTGTCAAAGGGTCGGACTGGTTAGGTGATCAAGATGCCATTGAATATATGTGCCGTGAAGCAATTCCAGCTATTATAGAATTAGAGCATTACGGAGTGCCATTCTCTAGAACGGAAAATGGCAAAATATATCAACGTGCTTTTGGTGGGATGACCACTAATTATGGTGAGGGTACTGCGCAAAGAACATGTGCGGCAGCAGATAAAACAGGCCATGCAATTTTGCATACCTTATATCAACAAGCTTTAAAGCATAATGCTGAATTCTTTGTTGAATATATTGCACTAGATTTGATTATGGAAGAGGGTGAATGTAAAGGTGTTTTAGCATGGTGCCTAGAAGATGGAACCTTGCATTTATTTCGAGCCCATTCAACTGTTTTAGCAACCGGTGGCTATGGTCGTACTTTCTTTTCTTGTACTTCAGCTCATACTGTAACAGGTGATGGCAATGCGATGGCATTGCGAGCAGGTATTGCATTGCAAGATATGGAATTTATTCAATTTCATCCAACAGGTATTTATGGGGCTGGTTGTTTAATCACTGAAGGAGTAAGAGGTGAGGGGGGGTATTTAACTAATTCAGAGGGTGAGCGATTTATGGAACGTTATGCGCCCAATGCTAAAGATTTGGCCTCACGTGATGTAGTAAGTCGAGCGATTACTATGGAAATTCAAGAAGGGCGAGGCGTTGGTCCAGATAAAGATCATGCTTATCTGCATATTGAGCATTTAGACCCTGAAATTACCAAAGAACGTTTACCTGGTATTTCAGAAACAGCTAAAATCTTTGCAGATGTTGATGTGACTAAAGAGCCTATCCCGATTTTGCCAACCGTGCATTACAACATGGGGGGAATTCCAACAAACTATCACGCAGAAGTTGTTACCCTAAAGGATGGTAATCCTGACACTATTGTCCCAGGTTTAATGGCAATTGGTGAGGCCGCTTGTGTTTCTGTTCATGGTGCCAATCGCCTTGGATCAAATTCATTATTAGATTTAATTGTTTTTGGCCGATCAGCAGCCATACGATGTGCTGAAATTATTAAACCAGGTATGGCTCATTCTCCATTAAAACAGGATGCATGTGATAAGGCCTTAGCCAGATTTGATCGCATCCGCTTTGCTAAAGGTTCACAAAAAACAGCAGATATTCGGTTAAGCATGCAAAAATCCATGCAAGCACACGCTTCTGTTTATCGAACAGGTGATATGCTGGAAAAAGGAGTGGCTGAAATAACTAAAATTAGAGCTTCTTTTAACAATGTCAGCGTTGAAGACTCTTCCTTAATCTGGAATACAGATTTGGTTGAAACTCTGGAGCTGGATAATTTATTAGATCAGGCTCATGTCACCATGATTGCAGCTGAAAATAGAAAAGAAAGCCGTGGCGGCCATGCCAGAGAAGATTATCCTGATCGAGATGATAAAAACTGGATGAAGCATTCTTTATTGTGGTTAAACGACGATAAAGTGAAAATTGATTATAGACCTGTACATATGTATACCTTAACTGACGAAGTCGATGTTATTCCACCTAAAAAGAGGGTTTACTAATGGTTGAATTTTCCCTACCTAAAAACTCTAAATTAACTAAAGGTAAAGAATTTCCTGCACCTGAAAATGCTACCAAGCTAAAACGAGTTGAAGTCTACCGCTGGAACCCTGATACAGGAGAAAACCCACGGATTGATATTTTTCATATTGATTTGGATAACTGCGGCCCAATGGTTTTGGATGCGGTGTTAAAAATCAAGAATGAAATTGATACCACACTTGCTTTTAGGCGTTCATGTCGAGAAGGTGTCTGTGGCTCATGTGCGATGAATGTGAATGGTAAAAACACCTTGGTTTGTACTAAAGCCATAGAGGATTATGACGGCACCATTAAAATATTTCCTTTACCTCATATGGATGTGGTTAAAGATTTAGTAGCAGATATGACAAATTTCTTTGCTCAATATGCATCCATTAAACCCTGGATTGAAACACAAACACCCCCGCCTGCGGATAGAGAGCGATTGCAAAGTAAAGAAGAACGTAAGAAGCTTGATGGTTTATATGAATGCGTACTTTGTGCTTGTTGTTCAACCAGTTGCCCAAGTTACTGGTGGAATAGTGATAAGTATTTAGGTCCAGCTACATTATTACAAGCCTCTCGATGGTTAGAAGATAGTCGAGATGAGAATGCGGGTGAGCGTTTAGATGAGCTGGAAGACCCGTATAAACTGTACCGTTGTCACACCATTATGAGTTGTACTGATACATGCCCTAAAGGTCTTAATCCAGCAAAAGCTATTGCAGATATTAAGAAGTTGATGGCTATACGTCAGCAAGGATAACGTTTTGGCTCAACCATTTGATGGTTTTTCTAAGTTAAAGTGGCGATGCCGTCGAGGGACAAAAGAACTGGATTTTTTACTAGAAGGGTATCTTGAGACGTTTTATTCTAAAACAGACAGTGAAGAGCAAGCTTTGTTTGTTGAACTTTTAACTTATCAAGATACACAATTAATCTTGTATTTACTAGGTAATGCAATGTCTGAATCTGCTGAGCTTAATCAGCTTATAAATAAAATTAGGCAGTCTTGCTCAGTTGATTGAAAAGTATAAGAACAAACGGCTAAAGTTGGGTTTTTGATGGCAAAAATTAGTCGAAGATTAATAACGGTAGTCTTCATAATAAGACAGTCCTCAATATTAATTTATGGATTAATATTGCTGCATCTGACTGCTGTTATAGCTGCACTTTGTAATGGACTGGACTTCGGTGTTAGACTGGGTGTTGGCGCTTTGATTTTAGCGAGTTTATTTTATTATTTGAAACGAGAATTGCGGTTTCAGTCTATCTTTATTAGGCATGGGCCAATAAATGGATGGGAAATTGCTTATAGTGCAGGACGGTATATTGCGGTTGATATTTTACCTTCGACAGTTGTTTCACCTTATTTGGTCATTTTGCACTTTAAACAAACAGATAAATTAAAACAGACTATTTTTATTTTAAAGGATGCTTTGATGGGTGATGAATATAGAAAGCTTATGGTCCAGTTGAAAATTTTAGGATTGAAAAATACCAAATGACAAAAGAACAAGGTATCCAGCTTAAAATAGCAAAAATCAAGAATCTTCCTCCTTTGCCAGAGGCGGGTATGAAAATTATAACTGCAGTGAATGATCCCGAAATTTCAGTGGGTGATTTAGTGGATGCTGTATCACTTTCACCCGCTTTATTGGCTAGGTTGTTGGGACTTGCAAACTCTGCTTATTTTGGTCGTACAGGACAAATCAAAGATTTAAGAGTTGCTATCATTCAAGTATTAGGAATAAACCTTGTAAAGGGCCTTGCTTTAAGTATTGTATTAAATGTTGAATTAAATACAACAAAATGCAAATTGTTTGATGACTCTGTTTTTTGGAACCAAGCGCTAATAACGTCACTTGTTGCTCAGAAACTAGCAGCTTATTGTGATGATGAAATTTTATCGCCTTGTGTTGTTTATACTGCAGGCTTGTTACTAGAAATAGGCTTGTTAGCCGCTGTTTTTATAGTGCCAGAACAAATGAATCAGATCTTTAGCGAGATGGAAAAAGGAGATTTTCTATCTGAAAAGATGTTCGCTGAATTAGGTCAAACGCAATATCAGCTTGGAGCGGTGTTACTAAAAACATGGCATTTGCCCGAAATCTATCAGACTGTCCTCAACGAATTCCATCAACCCATGTTTGATGGTGAGGAAAAAAAATTAATTATTTTATTGGAGCTAAGTAAAAAAATTGCTTCGATTATACGCACAAATGAACTTGAAGAAATGTCGAGTTTATTTGACCTATTAGATCCACTTTCTTTATCGAAAAGTCAGGTAAATAAAGTGCTCAATGAAGTAAATAATAAGAAAGATGATATTAAAGAGCTTGCAACTTTTCTGGGTGGATAAACTAAATGGATAATAATTTAATAGAGGGAGGTGATTTTGGGGTGGAGTCAATTATTATTGATTTGCTGAATTCATTATCTGCAATTAAAGAATTGTCTGAAGTGAATTACCAAGCAAAAAATGAAAAACATTTAATTAGTCAAGTTTTATCTACTTTAATACAGAATCAAGATATGGAAAGGAGTTCTTTCTTTTTGATAGATGAAAATGATTATTTAGTTAACTTAACAGGCTTAAGTCGTAGCGATTTTTTCAATAGGAGCGCATCATCTGGGTACAATCCCTTGAGATTTAAAATTGGAGAAGGTGTTGTTGGTATTGCAGCCAAAACAGGCGAATTACAACACTGCCAAAACTGTTTAGAAGATAAGCGGTTTTTAGATAACATTAAAAAAGGAAAAGATATCCTAACAGGATCAATTATTAGTGTTCCTGTCTTTACTGTAGAAAATGGGTTGCTGGGTGTTCTTAACATCTCGCATCCTCTCCCTTATCATTTTAGTGAATGGCATATCAGATTACTAGAAATATATAAGAACATGTTAGGACAGTTGATCACTAATTTTCGAATGTTTAGAGATATGGAGTCTCAAATTACAATGAGAACCGCTAAGTTAGAAGCTGCACTGGTTGGTATTGAAAAAATAAAAGAATATTATAAAGAAATGTCTATGATTGATTCATTGACTGGCCTGTATAATAGGCGTTATTTTTTCGATCAAGTTGGTTTTGCTATTGCTAACGCTAAACGGTATGGGCGCTCTCTGTGCCTGTTAATGTTAGATCTTGATCGTTTTAAAGAGGCCAATGATATTTATGGTCATGGTTTTGGTGATGTTGTATTGAAAAAAGTTGCTAAAACGCTACAATGCCAAGTAAGAGATACGGATATCTTGGCACGATATGGTGGGGAAGAGTTTGTCGTTATTTATAGGGAAACAGATTGTGAAAATGGATATACCTTTTCAGAAAGGATTAGGGCGGAAATCGAATCCTTAACTTGGGGGGATAAAAAAGACTATTCTCAGACCGTTAGTATTGGCTTATATTTTCTTGATGCTAAGAAAAACTTGAGTAATAAAACAACTAATATTGATAATTTGATTAGTCATGCTGATGTGGCACTTTATGAAGCTAAAGCACAGGGAAGAAATAAAATTGTTATATATAATGAAAGTATGAAATTAAAAATTGATTAAAATTAACTAAAACTTACTTTTGACCCATTAAATATAATTTTTATAACTTTGATTTCTATTGAAGGTCTATCTCCTAGTATAATCTCCTATCTTTGATAGCTTTTTAGTTGTCATAACATTTTAAACCTAATTACGAGAAATATTGTTTATGGCACTTCATTGTGGAATTGTTGGTTTACCTAATGTTGGGAAATCAACACTGTTTAATGCATTAACAAATGCGACTATTGCAGCGGAAAACTACCCTTTTTGTACTATTGATCCCAATGTGGGCGTAGTTCCTGTTCCTGATCCTAGAATGGATAAGCTGGCTGAAATAGTTAAACCAGATAGAATACTACCAACAACAATTGAGTTTGTTGATATTGCAGGTTTAGTTGCAGGTGCATCGAAAGGTGAAGGCTTAGGAAACCAGTTTTTAGGTAATATTAGAGAAACTGATGCGATTATTCATGTGGTGCGTTGTTTTGAAGATGACAATGTGATCCATGTTGAAGGGAAAATTGATCCACTTAGTGATATTGAAGTTATTAATACTGAGCTAGCTTTGGCAGATATGGCATCCGTTGAAAAAATGCTATTAAAAACCTCAAAAGCGGCGAGAACAGGAAATAAAGAAGAGCAGGCTAAAAAAACAGTTTTAGAAAGAGTTTTTGCTCATTTGGATCAAGGCCTAGCGGTACGGTCATTAGAACTAACTGAAGATGAAATTAAGTTAATCAAAGAACTGTGCTTAATTACCCTTAAACCAGCCTTATACGTAGCAAATGTTCAGGATGATGGTTTTGAAGGTAACCCACTGTTAGATCAAGTTAAACAATTTGCTGCAACTGAAAATGCAAATGTTGTTGCTGTATGTGCAGCAATAGAAGCAGAAATCATTCAATTAGAAGATGATGAAAAACAAGAGTTCTTAGATGATTTAGGCCTAGAAGAGCCGGGTTTAAACAGAATTGTAAGAGCTGCATATTCTTTACTGAACTTATCAACTTACTTTACTGCAGGTGTAATGGAAGTTCGAGCCTGGACGATTCCTATCAATGCAACAGCCCCCCAAGCTGCTGGGGTTATTCATACGGATTTTGAAAAAGGTTTTATCAGGGCAGAAGTGACAGCTTATGAGGATTTTATAGAGTATAAAGGTGAGCAAGGTGCTAAAGATGCCGGAAAATGGCGTCTTGAAGGGAAAGATTACCAGGTCCAAGATGGTGACGTGGTGCACTTTAGATTTAATGTTTGACAAAATATAGTATCAACTATATAATTCTCGTTCTTTACAAGGGCTATTGTCTAGTAGCTCTTTCAAGACATGGCGATATAGCTCAGTCCGGTTAGAGCGCGGGATTCATAACCCCGAGGTCCCAGGTTCGATCCCCGGTATCGCCACCATTAAATCAAGAATTTAGGTGAAAAGCAGATGTTTTTTATGTCTGAGGGACGCTGGCGGGACATTTCGGAATAAAAAACCACAACACCTCTCAACATAATAAGCTTGTTTTTCTTCCGTGCCTTTCTATCTTGTATCGGATAATTACCTCTAAAGCAATAAAAATTATTCACGAACAATCATTCATAAGTTGGTTAAAAAGCAACCAATTTGAGCCGCTTTAATTCTAACATAAATCTATACTAAATTAGCAATGCCGATTGATAATGCACCCACTCATACACGTCGTGCCTTCTTAAACAATATTGACTCGTGGGAGGCGAAAAAACTGTTCATTCAGAATATCCCTACCTATTCAGCGGAGTTGAATAAAATTGAAATTTTATGGCGAAAAATAAAATATGAGTGTTTAACGTTTTCGGCTTATGAATCTTTCAAAACGCTTAAGGAAGAATTAAATAATATTTTGGCTAACATTGGACTGGATTATCACATTAATTTTACATAGTTTTGTTAGAATATTTTTTGACGATTACTTGTTATTGGGGGTTGGAAATCACGCTGAGAATTGAGCGCTTACGTAAGGGAGTCAGTAATAAATAATGTACCTAGATCTCGCAGGATTTTTATTTCTCCTTGGCTCTTCTCAAGAGAAGCATAGTCATTCTATGTGCCGATTGAGAAGAGCCAAGGAGGGATAAAAAGACAAGAGAGGTGGGTATATTATTTGTTACTGACTCCCTAAGATAAGCTAATCAGTTTAACAGAGCCATTGTATAATAATTCTTTAATATTGACTTAATAAATAAAATGAAAAAAACAACTGTAGTTGCAATTTTATCAAGTGCCTTATTCTTCAGCGGTAATCTATATGCTGAAAGTATTTTACTAACTAATGAAAATATTCAGGGTTCGTGGGTTTTAGAATACACTAAACAATCTGAGAAAACAGAAGAAACTGTAAAACGAGAAGATACTTGGGTATTTAATAATGGCAAGGTTACTATTAAAAATATTCCACGCGAAGGCAGTTATTACGATCAAATTCCGGTAAATTATAAAATTGAAGATGGTAACTTAAAAGTCTCTATTTTAGGAAGATCAGGAAAATTTGATAACTTCTCTGTGGTCAACAAAGAAGAAAAAATTATGACACTGAAAGCTAGATTTGGCGATATTTATCAGTTTATAAAAAAATAACTTTCTAGCCATGCAAGAAAGAAAGGGGGCATGTCTTAAATTGATATGCGAAAAAGCGAGCTTCGGGTCCAGGATTGTTGTCTATAACTCTAGGTCGGCCCCTATTTTATTTTTAATTCAGATTGTTACTTAGCGCATATAAAAGGTGGAATATTATTGAACTGCAAAGTCGGGTAATTTACCTTTAAAAACAAGCTGTATAGCTTTGGAGGCGTCCAGCTTCTTATGCTTTGCTTCTCATTATGCTGAGTCATTACATATTTTTAACGTAATTTTTTAATGCGAACAAATTTATTCTCAGCCGTTAATTCCATTTCAAAATAACCCTTTATACCCTTTTTTGTTAAAAAGGATTGAATATTTCTGGCAGGAAATGCGATTCTTCGACCATCATCAGCAACAACAGATATATTTTTAGCAATGCCTTGGTAGACCTGTAAGTATTGATCGTAAGGGAGGTGGAGTGAAAATCGGATTCGTTGGTTCATGGGGGTATTATTAAATCCTCATTCCTTAGATATTTTAAAGACCCTAGGGGAGGCTGTCTGAGAATATAAACCGTCGCGAGGGAAAGCCTTTTTGAGTCATTTTTTCGTTCATTTGAGATGAATAGTTATTCTATTCGCCTCAAATGAACGAAAAAAGCCAAAATAGCTTTTCCGTACTACTGCATGGATGCACGTAGGTAGAGCAATACAGGAGCAATTGCTGGGCAGGTTTTCTATTCTTGGATGCCTCTCTAGGTACTCAATAATTCCTAGTGTCTAGTTTAGGAACGTGCACGAAATAACTTGAGTAACTAACTTGTCTTTTTGTCCGTCTTCCGCGTTGTATAAATAGTTGCGTAGCTTGCTATGCGCTTATTTATACGCCTTGAATACGAACAAAAATCCTGCGCCAGTTGCTCAAGTTATTCCGTGCGCGTTCCTTAGTTACTTTTGCTCAGTAGCTTTATCTGCTTCAGTAGCTGGTGGAGTAGGAGCTTCAAGTAAAACTTCAACTTTTGCCTGTTTACGTAAACCTTCTAAGAACCCTTGCATTTTTTGACGTTGCAACATAGGACGAATACGTTCTTTAATTGATTCAAAAGGTGGTGGAGTTTGTGCTCTTGAACCTTCTCTTAAAATAATATGATAGCCAAATTGAGTTTTAACCGGGGCTAGGGTAAATTTGTTGTCTTCCAAAGCCATCACGGCTTCAGAAAATGGAGCAACCATTTGTCCAGCTGCAAACCAACCTAAATCACCACCTTGAGATCCAGAAGGGCCAGTAGACTTGGTTTTAGCTAATTCAGCAAAGTCAGCACCATTAGAAAGTTCGGTAATAATGTTTTTAGCATCTTCTTCAGACTTAACTAAAATATGACGTGCTTTATATTCGGTGCCTGAAGCCGCTACATTTTTGTCGTATTCAGCTTTTAAGTCAGCATCAGTAATGGGATTAGACTTTAAGAAGTTCTCTACCGCTGCTTGTGTTAACAAGCCTGTTTTAATACTTTCTAGTTGTGTTGTAAATTCAACTGTTTGATCCAGTTTCTTTTGCTTTGCTTCTTGTAGTAATAATTCGCGTTGAATTAATTCCTCAACTAATTTTTCTTTAGAAAAAGATTGGCCTTGTTTACGTTGAGCAATGTCCTTTTCTAAGCTTGCTAATGCCGCTTTACTAATAAAGGTACCATTAACCACAGCAACTGCATCTTCTTTTGAAATGACAAGGCTATTGTTTGTAGGTTTTTTCTCGTTACAAGCTGTTAGTAGTGCTGTGCTTGCTAATAAAACAAGTGGAATGATGATTTTTTTATTCATTGATTGTGTACCTTATATATTTTCTGATGGTGTTATAGCATTAATGCCTAAAGCGTGAATTTCTGTTTTCATTAAATCACCCAAAGCCTGGTATATTAATTGATGCCTTTGTACCAGTGTTTTGCCTTCAAAGGTTTCAGCAACAATGGTAACATTATAATGGCCAGCACCTTGTTTAGCGCCTGCATGTCCCGCATGGGATGCACTATCATCAATAATCTCGATTGTGGTTGGCTGAAGGGATTCATTTAGTTTTTGCTTAATTCGTTCTGATGTCATTGGGGAAATACTTGTTTGAAAGGTTTAACGCTAACATTTTTATAAACGCCAGCTTCTACATAGGGATCAATATCTGCCCAGTTTTGAGCATCCGCTAAACTGGGGAACTCAGCAATAACTAGGCTACCCGTAAACCCAGCATCGCCTGGTGTATTGCTGTCAATTGCTGGATGAGGGCCTGCAATAATTAATCTTCCTTCATCTTGTAAGTTTTGTAATCTTAGTAAATGTGCAGGACGTGCAGATTGTCTTTTTGGCAGGCTATCAAGTACATCTTCACTTAAAATGGCATACAACATGTTATTTATTCCTTAGTATCTGGGATATGTTTGTAAATAAAAAGCATTTGAATAATAATGAAAATTAGCATCAACCCAGGAACACCAAAGGTTTTAAAGGTGACCCAATCATCAGTATTGTAATTTTGCATCACGTAAATATTAATGCCACCAACACTGATAAAGAAGGTTGCCCAGGCAAGGTTTAATTTTGTCCAGACTGAGGCTGGAAGTTCTATACTTGCCCCCATCATCCGTTCAACAAAAGTCTTTTTACCAAAAAATTGGCTACCTAAAAAGGCAAGTCCAAATAACCATTCAATAATGGTCAATTTCCATTTTATAAATTGTTCATCTTGCAAATAAAGAGTTGCGCCGCCCATGACCACAATCAATCCTAAAGTAATCCATTGCATGGTTTCAACTTTTTTATTAATGAACCAACTAATGCCGACCTGAATAATAGCAGCAACAATAATAACGGCTGTTGCTGTGTAAATATCATACATTTTATAGGTGATAAAAAATAAAATGACGGGGATGAATTCTAAGAGTTGTTTCATAATTTAGCTGGGTAATACTTTAAAATAGAGTGATTAAGCAAATAGGTCAATACCAGATACGAGTTCGGATCTTTGAGCTTTTAATGGTTGTGTGTTTTGTTGAATATAAGCATTAACGGCAAAAGCAGTACGCGAGTTAGACAGTACTTTTGTTTGTTGTTCAATATTATTTGTAATTAGGTCTAATGTGGGGGCATCAAATTCTTTATCAACCGTACTAATCAGTGATGATGAAGAAACTGAATTTGGGGTAGTTTCTTGGTCTTTATTCGTCGAAGGTGATTGATCATTTCTATTTTTAGCGCTATATCCAGCAGGGATAATGGTAAGAGATGAACTATGAATTTTCATGTTGCTTTATGCGTGTATGATGATTTTTGAATTATACATGAGTTAAGGAACCTCTAATCGACTTAATCAGAGGCTCCTTAATAGTGTTTCTGCTAAAATGTTAATTTTTTGGAATTTGTCATGGAAAAATCAACTCAAACAGAACTGGAAGCGGCGGCTTTTAGAAAGCTAGTTTCTCATCTACAAAAAGAAACCAGTGTACAAAATATTGATTTAATGATTTTAGCTGGATTTTGTCGTAATTGCTTGTCCAAATGGCTAACGGCTGCAGCTCAAGAACAAAATATTGAATTAGATTATGAGGATGCAAGAACCCAAATTTATGGTATGCCTTATAGTGAATGGAAAGATAAATATCAACTTAAAGCAACAGCGGAACAATTAGCGGAATATGAGCAAAGAAAACCAAAAGACTAAGTTACTTTACGCTGATATGTTTTCGGGGGTTATTGGACAAGAGTATGAAATGTTAGAACTTATTTGTCCATTGGCTACTGAAATGAGTCGCTTAGTGGGTGAGGAAGTTAAACAGTATGCTTCTTTACAGGCTAAGCCCGTTCACGTGGTTGAATTAGGTGGCGGAACGGGAATTACTACACTGTCTATTTTATTAGCCGATGAGAAATTATATGTCACCAGTATAGATAATGAACCTACCATGCAGTCCAAAGCGCAAGATAGTTTAAATCAATGGGTGAAAGGAGGGCGTTTAAAGTTTTCAGCTGATGATGCCTTAACTGCTTTAAAAGTAATTCAATCGAATAGTGTTGATGTGGTTGCATCGGCTTATACTTTACATAATTTCTTGCATGAATATAGAACCGATGTTCATCAACAGATATACCGGATACTCAAGCCCGGTGGAAAGTTTATTAATGGTGACCGTTATGGTTTAGATGATATTTCTAAACATACGGCCACTATTCAAAATGAAGTGGCGGGTTATTTTAAAGTATTAACTCAATTGAATAAATTAGATGTTTTAGAGCATTGGATTATCCATTTATTTAATGATGAATCTGATAATCATGTAATGAGAGAGTCTGTTGCCTTAGAGCAATTGAGCTTAATAGGTTTTACTCAAATAACTTTATCAAGCCGCATGGAGGTAAATGCTTTGGTTACCGCTATAAAATGATGTTGAAATCATGACGAAAATTGATTATTGTGTCTATACAGTGTGATGAAAAACATACTGAATCAGAGGTTCCTTAGCGAGCTATACTTTGCACGGTCGTAACCGCGCGAAGTATAGGGTGTTAGGGTGTAGCAATTCTATTAACGAGGTGTTATATGTTATTTATTACTAATCGCGAACCACAGGGGTCAATACGGACAAGAAAAGGTCGAAAATATAAATTTGACCTCAATAAAAATGCACCCTCTAATTCAATTTACTGTTGCGAACGTACTGCTGAGAATAAGTATCTAGAAATAGGATCAACAGATTTTATGGCTAGGCTTAGAGAATGTAATGCAGAACAGCTGTTATTTTATATTCATGGCTTCTC
>CAZMQH010000007.1:14892-25819 GCA_964568245.1 uncultured Methylomarinum sp. | reverse complement strand
CAAATTTCTTGTAATTGGTTAACTTATCTATCTGTTAATGCTTGTCCATTAACGTGCGAATATAGTCTAATTTACTCACCCTGGCTCCCTAACCTTGCTGTTTTCCTTGATGCAACGAAGTGAAATCAAGGCTACATTCCTTACCTTAATAGCATTAATCTGGGGAAATTTTATTACAAAAACAATTAATCTATTTGTTTTTTACAGGTCTTTGCCATCCTTTGATAGAAATCTGTTTTGCACGCGACAAAGTCAAAACATCTCCCGCAGTATCTTTAGTAATGGTGGACCCAGCTCCAATGGTTGCCCCTTTTCCTACCGTTACGGGTGCAATTAATTGTGTATCGGAACCAATAAAAACCCCATCCTCAATGACTGTTCTAAATTTATTAACACCATCGTAATTACAAGTGATTGTTCCTGCGCCAATATTCACTTTACTGCCTATAGTGGCATCACCAATGTAGCTTAAATGATTGATTTTACTTCCAGTGGCAACTGTTGATTTTTTAATCTCTACAAAATTACCAATATGAACATCATTTGCCAACTCAGCTTGTGGCCTTAATCTAGCAAAAGGGCCAATTCGGCTGCGTGCTCCAACCGTGGCATCTTCAATAATACAATTGGCTAATATTTCTACATCATCAGCAATAATGGCATTTTTTAAAATGCTATTTGCACCAATCCTTACATTATTCCCAATACTATTAATGCCTTCAAATAATACATTGATATCAATCTCAACATCTTGCCCAACACTATCAAACTTGCCTCTCACATCAACTCGAGAAGGGTCTCTTAGTGTTACACCTTGCATCATTAACTGTTGAGCTTGCTCTAACTGATAAACACGTTCTAAATGTGCTAGTTGGCTACGATCATTAACCCCTAATACTTCATCAACACTTTCAGCTTGATTGGTTTTTACTTGCACACCATCATTAACAGCCATTTCAATAATATCTGTTAAATAAAATTCATTTTGCGCATTTCCATTTTCAAGCTTTGATAACCATTGCTTTAATAAATTCCCAGGTGTAGCAATAATGCCAGTATTACCTTCTGTAATAAGCTTTTCTTCAGCCTTGGTATCTTTTTCTTCAACAATTTTCAAAACTGAACCGTCAGTATCTCTAACGATTCGGCCATATCCTTTAGGATCTTTTAAAATGACAGTTAATAAGCCAATTGACTGCTGGCTAACATTTTCTAACAACTTGTCTATTGTAGTTTTCTTCAATAAAGGAACATCACCATATAAGATAAGGACTTTATCCTCATCATTGATAAACCTTTCTGCCTGCTGAACAGCATGCCCAGTACCTAATTGCTCTTTTTGCTCAACCCATTCAGCATTTAGCCCGCTCAACTGCTGTTTAACTAACTCACCACCATGACCATATATAATGACTATGGAGTTATTTTCTAATTGAGCGCTGGTATCATAAACATGATGCAATAGCGCACGATCTGCAACTTTATGTAAAACCTTTGGTTTAGTTGAACGCATACGCGTTCCTTGGCCTGCTGCTAAAATTATTGTTTTAATACTCATGTTTAAACTCTGATTGATTAAATGCTTTTAAAATTAAAATGCACTGTAGGTATTAGCTTTAGTCTGCCATATGCAAAGAAACTGTTTTAATACTACATTGAAAATTTGTAATTACTCAACATGGTTTCCATTGCTCTTAAGCCCTCTCTTGCTTGATGCCTATGCGGATGTAGGTAAGCAGAGCAATGTAGGAGCAATTGCCGAGAGGGCTTAAGAGAAAAATTTTATTGATATTTAATAGGCTGAGTAGTTACTAAATTCTATACCCCTTATATTATAGTTCATTATTGATCGCACATAAAAAAGCCCGAAAATGCATACACATAACCGGGCTTTTTTATATCTTTTACAGTAAAAACTATCTGCCTCGCTTTCTTAAACGGTCCAAAGTTCTTAACTGTGACATCGCTTGAGCTAATTCAGCTTGTGCTTTAGCAAAGTCAATTTTGCCAGATTTATCTGACAGCATTTCTTCAGCTTTGGCTTTTGCTTCTAATGCAGAAGTTTCATCAATATCTTTCGCTCTGATGGCAGTATCAGCCAAGACGGTGACTAAATGCGGTTGTATTTCTAAAATTCCGCCAGAAATATGATATTCAAGAGTTTCTGTATCACTAACCTTAACTCGTACTTCACCAGGAAGCAGTTTTGCTATTAATGGAGCATGTCGTGGAGCAATACCTACTTCACCTAATTCTGCAGGTGCAAAAACCATTTCCGCCAATCCAGAAAATATTTCATTTTCTGCACTTACGATATCTACATGTACAGTCATTGTCATAATAATCTCCTAACAGGATTACATTCCTTTCGCTTTCTCAACGGCTTCATCAATGGTACCAACCATATAGAAAGCTTGCTCAGGAAGATCATCATACTCACCAGCAATAATGCCTTGAAATCCAATAATTGTATCTTTTAATGATACATATTTACCAGGAGAACCTGTAAATACTTCAGCAACAAAGAAAGGTTGAGACAAGAAACGTTGCACTTTACGCGCTCTAGTTACTGTCAATTTATCTTCTTCAGATAACTCATCCATCCCTAAAATTGCGATAATATCACGCAATTCTTTGTAACGTTGCAAAATACCTTGTACGCCACGAGCTACATCATAATGCTCTTGACCAATGACTAAAGGATCTAATTGGCGACTACTTGAATCCAATGGATCAATCGCAGGATAAATACCTAGCTCAGCAATTTGACGAGATAATACAACAGTCGCATCCAAATGCGCGAAAGTCGTTGCAGGCGATGGATCTGTTAAATCATCCGCAGGTACGTATACCGCTTGAATAGAAGTAATAGAACCTGTTTTAGTTGAAGTAATACGCTCTTGCAATACACCCATTTCTTCAGCTAGTGTAGGCTGGTAACCTACCGCTGATGGCATACGACCTAATAACGCTGATACTTCGGTACCCGCTAAGGTATAACGATAAATATTATCAACAAAGAATAATACATCACGGCCTTCTTCACGGAAGAATTCCGCCATAGTCAAACCAGTCAAAGCAACGCGTAATCTGTTTCCAGGTGGCTCATTCATTTGGCCGTAAACTAATGATACTTTATCGATTACGTTTGAATCTGTCATTTCGTGGTAGAAATCGTTACCCTCACGAGTACGCTCACCTACACCAGCAAATACAGAGAAGCCACTGTGCTCAATCGCAATATTACGAATAAGCTCCATCATGTTCACTGTTTTACCAACACCAGCACCACCAAACAGACCCACTTTACCACCTTTAGCAAATGGGCAAACCAAGTCAATGACTTTAATACCAGTTTCTAACAATTCGTTAGCAGGCGCTTGTTCCTCATAAGAAGGAGCATCACGATGGATCACCCACCTTTCGTCTTCGCCGATAGGACCTTTTTCATCAATAGGCTCACCTAGAACGTCCATAATACGTCCTAAAGTCTTTTGGCCTACTGGCACTTTAATCGCTTCACCTGAATTACTTACTTCTAATCCACGACTCAAACCATCTGTTGTTCCCATTGCAATAGTACGAACGACACCGTCGCCAATCTGCTGCTGAACTTCTAATGTTAAACCTTTATTTTCAACATTTAATGCGTCATATACCTTCGGCAAATCTTCGCGTGAAAACTCCACATCGACGACCGCTCCGATAATCTGAACGATTTTACCATTACTCATCTTCGTCCTCTCTAAATCTTAATTCGTTAGCTATCGGCTGTTACTAAACAGCGGCAGCACCTGCAACAATCTCTGAAATCTCTTGCGTAATAGCTGCTTGTCTAGCTTTGTTGTAAACAAGTTGCAATTCATCAATAATATTACCAGCGTTGTCAGATGCACTTTTCATTGCAACCATTCGTGCCGATTGTTCACAGGCATTATTTTCGACCACACCTTGATAAACAATTGACTCAATATAACGCGTTAGCAATGTGTCCAGAACATCTTTGGCATCAGGCTCATATAAATAATCCCAATGTTTATTACCAAAATGATCTTCGGCATCATCTTCTAGTTCAGTCGCAACAACAGGAATCAACTTTTCTACAACTGGCTTTTGAGTCATGGTGTTAACAAATTCATTGCTAACCACATAAAGTTCATCAATCGAGCCATTTGTATAGGAGTCCAACATTACTTTAATAATGCCCACAATATCATTAAGATGTGGTGTATCCCCAAGCTTACCTATTTGAGCCACAATATTTGCATTGATAGCAGCAAAAAAACTACTGCCTTTAGTTCCAATAGTACAAATATCAACTTCAACATTATCTTTTTGCCATGCAGCCAAGTCTTTTAGTACTGTTCTGAATAAATTAGAATTCAGTCCACCACATAAACCTCTGTCAGACGTAATAATAATAACGCCAACACGTTTAACTTCACGCTCAATAAGAAAAGGATGCTTATACTCAGGGTTAGCATGAGCCAGATGTCTAATAATCTGGCTTATCTTTTTAGAGTAGGGACGTGTTGCATGCATTCTGTCTTTTGTTTTACGCATTTTACTCGCGGCAACCATTTCCATTGCTCGCGTAATCTTTTGAGTATTTTTAATACTCGCAATCTGTGTGCGTATTTCTTTACCAACAGCCATAAGAAGCCCCTTACCAGCTACTTGTTTTAATAAAAGCTTCTATTGCAGATTGAATGCCTTTCTTAATCTCATCGCTATAGTCGCCTGTGTCATTGATTTTTTGCATTAAATCAGCTTCTTCAGACTTCATATAAGATTGTAGAGCCGCTTCAAAATCACGTACTTTAGAAACATCTAAATCATCAAGAAAACCTGCGTTCGCAGCATGTAATGAAACACCCATTTCAGCCACTGACATAGGCGAATATTGATCCTGCTTCATCAGTTCTGTTACACGTTGTCCACGTTCAATTTGTTTACGTGTTGTTTCATCTAAATCAGAAGCAAACTGAGCAAATGCTGCAAGTTCACGATACTGAGCTAAATCAAGACGAATACCCCCCCCTAGCTTTTTAATGATCTTAGTTTGAGCTGCACCACCAACACGTGATACAGACAAACCAGCATTAACCGCTGGACGAATACCCGAGTTGAATAAATCAGACTCTAAGAAAATTTGTCCATCAGTAATCGAAATTACGTTAGTGGGTACAAAAGCTGATACGTCACCACCTTGGGTTTCAATAATCGGTAATGCAGTTAAAGAACCTGTTTTACCTTTTACTTTACCATTAGTTAATTTTTCTACTTCTGCCGCATTAATGCGAGAAGCTCTCTCTAATAGACGAGAGTGAATGTAGAAAACATCACCAGGATATGCTTCACGACCTGGAGGACGACGAAGTAATAATGACATTTGACGATATGCCCAAGCTTGCTTGGTTAAATCGTCATAAATAATGAGTGCATCTTCGCCTTTATCTCTAAAGAACTCACCCATTGAACAACCTGCATAAGGTGCAATGAACTGAAGTGCCGCTGATTCAGAAGCAGAAGCAACCACGATAATGGTATGAGCTAATGCATCATGCTCTTCTAATTTTCTAACCAAGTTAGCAATAGATGATCTTTTCTGACCAATCGCTACATAGATACATTTAACACCCGTATCTTTTTGGTTGATAATAGCATCAACAGCAATCGCTGTTTTACCTGTTTGTCTATCACCAATAATTAACTCACGCTGACCACGGCCAACAGGAATCATAGAATCGATAGATTTCAAACCTAACTGTACAGGTTGATCAACTGACTGTCTGGAAATTACACCAGGGGCAATTTTTTCAACAGGTGAAGACTCAGTTGTATTAATAGCACCTTTGCCATCAATTGGGTTACCAAGCGCATCAACAACACGACCTAGTAACGCTTCGCCAACAGGGACTTCTAAAATTTTACCAGTACATTTAACCGTATCGCCTTCTGTAATGTGTTGGTATGCACCTAGCATTACCACACCAACAGAATCTCTTTCTAAGTTAAGCGCCATACCAAAAGTGTTGTCTGGAAATTCCAGCATTTCACCTTGCATTGCTTCAGATAGGCCATGTACTGTGATAATGCCATCAGTTATACTGACAACAGTACCTTCTGTATGAGCTTCGACATTAACGTCAAAGTTCTCAATCTTCTTTTTAATCAGATCACTGATTTCAGATGGATTTAATTGCATATTTATTTTTTCACCCTATGTTTTAGAGTTTCTTAGCTAATTGTTGAAGCTGACCTTTAACAGAGCCGTCAATTACTTTATCACCTGCTTTCGCAATAAAACCACCAATTAATTGTTTATCGATTGATGTGGTAATTTTAACGTCTTTGCCTAATTGTTTTTTCAGCGTAGAGGCAAACTTTTTCTGCTCATTCTTAGATAAAGCATAAGCACTGGTAAGCTCAACATCGACATATCCTTCATGCTCTGCTTTATAGACTTCAAAAAGTTCTGCAATTTGAGGAGCCAATATTAACCTATCGTTTTGAACCAATATCCTAACAAAACTTTCACTTTGTTGTTTTACTTGGCCCTGGCAAATATCCAATATTAAGGTGGTCAACTGTTCCTGACTCACTTCTGGGTTTGCGACGATGGTAACCATTTCTTTGTCTTGCATAACGATAGACAAGAATTCGAGCACTTCAGACCAGTCTGATATTGACTTGCTCTCTACGGCTATTTTAAAAACCGCTTCTGCATAAGGTCTTGCCAGTGTTGATAATTCACTCATTGTTTTATCCTAGCTGTGCAGACACTTTATTGAGAATATCTTTATGCTTTGCTTTATCAACTTCTTCTTGCAAAATTTGCTCAGCAGCTTTTAATGCTAATAAAGAAACTTCTTTACGAAGCGTTTCTTTCGCTTGCTGTATTTCTTGTTCAATTTGTGCTTTTGCTGATTCAATCATTCTTTCACCCTCCAATTTGGCGGTGTCTTTTGATTGTTCAACAACTTCGTTAGCACGCTTTTGAGCAAGTGCAATAATATTTGCAGATTCAGCTTTTGCTTCTTTCAGGTGTATCATGGCTTTTTTCTCAGCCAATTTAACATCTTCCTGACCTTTTTCAGCTGCGGCAAGCCCTTCAGAAATTTTCTTTTTACGCTCTTCAAGAGCTTCAATTAGCGGTGGCCAGATATACTGCATGGTAAACCATACCAGCAGTGTAAATGTGATCATTTGACCGATCAGAGTAGCATTGATACTCACGGTATTCCCCTTATTGCTATTGAATAAAATCTAAAGATTAGCCAGCTGCTGCTGAAGTAACTGCAGATAAGAATGGGTTTGCGAAAGTAAAGAATAAAGCCATACCAACACCGATCATAGTTACCGCATCTAATAGGCCCGCTACAATGAACATTTTTACTTGTAACATTGGAACTAATTCTGGTTGACGTGCAGCACCTTCAAGGAATTTACCACCTAACAAACCAAAACCAATCGCTGTACCAACAGCACCCATACCAAGAATAAGACCAACCGCAATGGCTGTTAAACCTTGTACATCTGCAATTAACGCTGCAAGTTCCATAATACCTCCAAAAGTATTGTTATATTTAAAGTTAAAATCAAGGGCTAAGGATTCAATAATCTATAAAACTTAATGTGCTTTTTTGTCCCAGTTTGAATAATCTCAATCGTTGCATAGAATAACTATGCGCCTCTTGAGATAATCCAACCTAAAACAAACTACGGCGCTAAGTTTCGCATCTTATTAAACCCTCAGCCCTAAAAGAATTAGTGCTCTTCGTGCGCCATACTTAAATATACGATGGTTAGCACCATAAATATAAAAGCTTGTAACACAATGATTAAAATATGAAATATTGCCCAAGGAAAACTCAGCAATGGCTGAACAAACGCAGGCAATAATGCAATTAGTATAAAAATAAGCTCTCCGGCATATAAGTTACCGAAAAGCCTTAGCGCCAAAGAAATTGGTTTTGCTATTTCTTCAACTGTTTTTAACAACAGGTTAAATGGCATCATCCAAGGGCCAAAAGGCGTACAAGTCATTTCTTTTGCAAAACCCAAGACACCTTTGATTTTGATACTATAAAAAAGAATAAGGATAAAAACACTAATAGATAGGGCAAATGTCGCATTTAAATCTGTACTAGGTACTACGCGCAAATACTCAATCCCCATCAAAGAGCTGATCAGTGACAATAAATCTACTGGAAGCAAATCCATCATGTTCCATAAGAACACCCAGCAAAAAATAGTTAAACCTAACGGAGCAATTAACTTACTTTGGCCATGAAAAGTATCTTTAACTTGCTGATCAACAAATTCAACCATCATTTCAGCGAAATTCTGAGCCAAGCCAGGGACTCCGGTAGTTACCTTCTCTGCAACCGACTTAAAGAACCAAATAAATAGAGCACCTAATGCTGCTGAAAAGAACAAGGTATCAATATGTAAAGTCCAAAAACCTTCACCTACCGTTAAGGGTGTTAAATGGTGAACAATATACCCTGTAGTACCGCCTTCACTAGCCATCTTTTCTCACACTGTTATATTCAAAATCTCGCGCAAATAATATGAGCGCAAGCCAAAAAACTGATAATACGCTGACAAAGCAAATCATTAAAGGAAAAAACAACATCCCTGGCAACTGAAAAGCTATCGCAAATAATGCGCATGTCAGCAAGACTTTTCTTGATTCTCCGCTATAAAAGGACTGTACAATTTTTTTTGCACTTTCCCCTTTCGCTAATGATATTCGATATGCAAAATACAAATTAGGTAAAAAAGCGGTTAATCCCCCAACAATAGAGGAAACAGCCCTACTTCCTCCACCAAAAACTAAAAACATCAAACTAACAATGACAGCAACAGAAGCCTGCATAATCAATATTTTATTTATAGTCGAATAGTTGTATTTTCCCGCCACAATCAAACCCATAGCATATAGCCGTAGAATTATAGCTTTCAGCTAGTATTAAAGCAAGTTGAATACGCCTCAATATTAATACTCCTATTACATTTCATTCAGCTCTTACCTGTAAAAGATAATGATGCCAGTCATACTTTTATTTATCAATATTAGCGAAACACACTCTTTTCATGGATAATATCGAAGCTGATACCCCCTTAACACTCCAAAAATAAATGAAACAAAAGCTAGAAACATTACTGCAACACGTGATTGCAAGCCTTAAATCCGAAGGCATTCTAGATCAAGGATTTACAGCAAAAATCAATATTGAGCGATCTAAAGACCCTCAACACGGTGATTTTGCAACAAATTTGGCATTAATGCTGGCCAAGCCAGCAAAAGCTAGTCCCCGCCAACTTGCTGAAAAGATCATATCTTTACTCCCCAGCGATGAAGTCATTTCTAAAGTTGAAATAGCCGGCCCCGGATTTATAAATTTTTTCATCAATGCCAGCACTCAGTTTCAAATTATTAAACAAATCCACGATGCTGGAAATACTTACGGTCTTAGCAACATAGGCGCTAATAAAAAAGTTCAAGTTGAATTTGTTTCCGCAAACCCTACAGGCCCACTCCATGTCGGCCATGGAAGAGGCGCTGCTTACGGCTCTGCCGTTGCAGACTTATTGCAAGCCGTTGGATTTAATGTTTCTAAAGAATACTATGTCAACGACGCTGGTCGTCAGATGGATATTTTAGCTACTAGCATCTGGCTTCGCTATCTTGAAGTATGCGGTGAAGTTGTTGTATTTCCTAGCAACGGTTATCGCGGCGAATACATCAGAGACATTGCCTTCAATATTCACAAAAGCACTGGTAACGACTACCGTAGACCTGCCGACCTAGTGATTGAAGACATTCCTGCAGATGAACCACAAGGTGGAGATAAAGAATTACATATTGATGCCCTTATTGTTAGAGCCAAAACATTATTAGGTGTATCACTTTATAAAGACCTGTTTCAGGCAGGTTTAACTGTCATTCTTGATGATATTAAAGATGATTTAGAAGAATTTGGGGTAACCTTCCAACAATGGTTTTCTGAACGTAGCTTAATGGAAGACAATTCTATTCAAGATGCTTTAAGTCGCCTCGATTCTTCTGGCTACCTTTATAAGAAAGATGGCGCAACCTGGTTTGCTTCCAGTCGCCTGGGAGATGAAAAAGATCGCGTTGTCATTAGAGATAACGGCCAGTCGACTTATTTTGCTTCCGACATTGCTTATCACATGAATAAACTTGATCGGGGGTTTGATCAAATCATCAATATTTGGGGCGCAGACCACCATGGCTACATCCCCAGAGTCAGAGCTGCAATGCTGGCATTGGGTGCCGATGAGTCCAAGCTTACCGTTCTATTGGTTCAATTTGCAATTTTATACCGAGGAACAGAAAGAGTCCCCATGTCTACAAGATCTGGCGAGTTTGTTACATTGCGCCAGTTACGTAGTGAAGTAGGCACAGATGCCGCTCGCTTTTTCTATGTTATGCGTAAGTCTGAACAGCACATGGATTTTGACCTAAAACTAGCAACATCCAAAACCAATGAAAACCCTGTGTTTTATGTTCAATATGCCCACGCCCGAGTTTGTAGCGTTTTACGTCAACTTGATGAAAAAGGCTTAAAAAGGAATTTAGTTTTGGGCATGGAAAATCTCAATAAATTGACAGAGTCACATGAATCAGCATTAATAAAGGTTTTATCGAAATATCCTGAGTCACTTGAAAAAGCCGCATTGCAATATGAACCACACATTATTATTCATTATCTACGCGAATTAGCCAACAGCTTTCACACTTATTACAATGCACATCAATTTTTAGTTGAAGACGAAGCTCTTAGAAATGCCCGACTTAATCTTATTTGCTCAGCAAAACAGGTACTATCAAACGGCCTGTCTTTATTAAATATCAACACGCCAGAGTCAATGTAATGCCTCAGGATTATAAAAA
>CAZMQH010000007.1:0-14792 GCA_964568245.1 uncultured Methylomarinum sp. | reverse complement strand
CTGTTGATAGCTCTTTTTGTGGCTTTTTTGATTTATTTAAAAGGCTCCAACCCTGAAACAGAGCCTCAAACCAATAATAAAACCACAGCAATCAATCCTGTAAAAATAAAAAAAACACCAAAACATAAGGACAAACTAAGAGTTAAGCCTGTTTATGAGTTTTACACCATCCTCCCTGAAACAGAGATTTCTATTCCTGATGATGAAATTAACACTCGCCGTAGAGAGGAGTTTTTAGGAAAACGAAAATCAGGTCATTATTCTGTTCAGGCTGGGTCTTTTCGCCACTTTATCGAAGCTGATAAATTAAAAGCTAGACTGGCTTTAATGGGAATTGAGTCCAGAGTAGAAAAAGCAATTATTAAGGGCGTCACATGGAATAGAGTTAAAATGGGGCCTTTCAGTAGCGCCTCACAAATTTCCATTCTAAAAAAACGGCTAAAGAAAAATGGTGTTGATACCATCGTTACTGAAATTAAAGGTTGAAAACAAAACCTGTTTAACTTTCATTTTTAAATAATCAAAAATATAATTAAAAAACATGTATGAAATAGAGTACGAATTCAGAGAAGAAGATTTGGTTCATTTTAATGAGCTATGCCTAAAAAAAGATATTGAATTACAAAAAAATATCCGCAAACACAAAATGATTGTACCTGGCATCATGCTACTTATTGGCCTGTTTTATTACATTTATTATGCAGATATGATGACCACGTCCTACATCACCATACTTGCAGTTGGCTGGAGCTTTTTTTCGCCTTATGCTATGAAAATGGATATGCGCAGGCAATTCATTGATAAATATACAGATAAAGAAAAAGCTGATATCTTTGGTCGCCACACATTAAAAATAGAACAAGATCACTTATCAGAAAAATCACCAGGCGGAAAACATAAAACCCCTTGGAAAGACATGCTACGCGTAGATCACCTAGAAAAATACGTGCATATCTTTATTGATTTGGACTCGGCTATTGTTATCCCCATTGAAACAATTAAAAGCGGTGATTTAGACAAATTTGCCGATCAGGCAGAAAGCATGATTGATAGACTAAGTAACGAATAATCAAGCGTGCAACACAGACCCCATCAAGAAAAATGGTAACGGTTCAGATTATTGCCGCTGATTTACTTCAGAATAATGCGAAAGCGCGGAGTTTATGCGTGTAAATGAGCACTTTTAACGCAGTGATCGAGCAAACCTGCGGCACTATGAACAGTTACGAAAAAAGCTGAAACCTTTTCCAATACTACCGAAAGTATCATTGGAAAAGGCTCCTTGCCTTTATGTTTAGCAGCACGCTGGTATTTAGTTTTATCTTTATAGACTTGCGCCTGGTTAAATTGATAAGCAAACTTTGCCACAGGATTATTAGTGAGATTTCCAGCTAATCCCTTTAATTTCTTGTTTTTTTTCATAGAAACACCTTAAATAAATTGGATTAATTATTATATACTATTAATATACCCTGTTTATTTGAACATAGAATTGTTGTGACTTTCCAGAAAAATTTTGACGTTATCATCATTGGCGGTGGCCATGCCGGCACTGAAGCCGCACTCGCTTCGGCTCGCGTTGGTGTAAAAACGCTACTACTTACCCAAAACATCGATACTTTAGGGCAAATGAGCTGTAACCCAGCCATTGGCGGCATAGGAAAAGGACACCTAGTTAAAGAAATTGATGCCTTAGGTGGCGTAATGGCTCAAGCAGCCGATAAATCAGGCATCCAGTTTAGAACCTTAAACTCAAGCAAAGGCCCCGCAGTAAGGGCAACCCGTGCCCAGGCCGATCGCAACTTATATAAACAAGCCATACGATACGCCTTAGAAAATCAGGATAATCTCACCTTATTTCAACAAACCGTATCTGATTTTATTGTTGAAGGCGATAAAATTGTGGGGGTTAAAACCCAAATGGGCCTAGATTTTTCTGCAAAAGCAGTGGTATTAACAACAGGGACATTTCTAGGCGGATTAATACATATTGGCCTTGAAAACTATGCCGGTGGTAGAGCGGGCGAAGCTGCATCTATTGCCTTAGCAGACCGATTACGAGAACTTCCTTTTCACGTTGACCGCCTAAAAACAGGAACTCCTCCTCGCCTTGACGGCAGAAGCATTGATTTTAGTAAACTAGAAGCTCAACCAGGTGACGATCAACTACCTGTTTTCTCGTTTATGGGATCTAAAGAGCAACACCCTAGACAAATCCCTTGCCACATCACTCGCACCAATAGCCAAACCCACGATATTATTCGCTCAGGCATGGACCGTTCCCCAATGTATACGGGAGTTATTGATGGTGTAGGGCCAAGATACTGCCCTTCAATTGAAGACAAAGTTGTTCGCTTTGCTGATAGAGACTCACACCAAATATTCGTTGAACCCGAGGGCTTAGATACCCACGAAATATACCCTAATGGTATTTCAACCAGTTTGCCTTTTGATATTCAATATCAATTCGTTCAGTCTATGCTGGGTTTTGAAAATGCCGTTATTATTCGTCCAGGCTATGCTATTGAATACGATTATTTTAATCCTATCAATTTAAAATCATCTCTAGAAACCAAGCATATGGATGCTTTATTTTTTGCGGGACAGATTAATGGCACCACCGGATACGAAGAAGCTGCTGCACAGGGTTTAATTGCTGGGTTAAATGCAGCCAGACAAGTCAAAGGCTTAGAAAGCTGGTGCCCAGAACGTAATGAAGCTTATATTGGCGTAATGATTGACGACCTCATTACTCAGGGGACTCAAGAACCCTACCGCATGTTTACCAGTCGCGCAGAATATCGCTTAATTTTAAGAGAAGACAATGCAGATTTACGTTTAACAGAAAAAGGCCGAGAATTAGGCTTAGTGGATGATATTCGCTGGCAAGCATTTGAGAAAAAACGTGAAGCGATAGCTCAGTTGCAAACTGAATTAAGTAAAAAATGGGTCCGTACAGGCACTGAACAAGCCCAACAAGCTGAAAATATCTGGGGGAAAGAACTTAAAAAAGAAGCCAGTATGTTTGCTCTATTACACCGGCCTGAAGTTGACATCCAAAACCTGTTAGCTTTTGCTGAGATAGAAAATGTGGGCGAACAAGTGGCTGAACAAGTAGCCATACAGGCTAAATATGCGGGTTATATCGAAAGACAACAAACAGAAATTAACCGTACTAAACGATATAATCACTTAAAATTACCGACTGACGTTGATTACAGCTTAGTTTCTGGCCTATCTAACGAAGTATCTGAAAAATTAAAGCTACAAAAACCTGAAACACTAGGCCATGCCTCCCGTATTCCAGGCATTACGCCTGCGGCAATATCCTTATTGCTAGTTTATCTAAAAAAGAAATCCGCATAATGGAAAATTGCAAAAAAATACTACAACAAGGTCTACAGACACTTGAGATTACAAGCAATGACAGCCAAATTGATGCTTTGCTTAACTTTATTAAATTAATTGAAAAATGGAATAAATCTTATAATTTAACCGCTGTTCGTAACCGGGAGGATATGGTCCGCTTACATATTTTAGATAGCTTAACTGTTTTACCCTATATACACGGAAATCGCGTAGTAGATATTGGTACAGGAGCAGGGCTACCAGGGATTCCTCTCGCTATTTTTCTACCCTCTGTTGATTTTACATTAGTGGATTCAAATGCTAAAAAAACTCGCTTTGTTCAACAAGCTATCTTAGAATTAAAATTAAACAATGTAAGCGTTCAGCATACTCGAGTTGAAAACTTTCAACCCAAGGCATTATTTTCAACGGTAACGATGCGGGCATTTTCCAATCTACAGAACATTGTCAACTTAACTAAACATTTAATCGCGCCCTCAGGTATTCTATTAGCCATGAAAGGCCAACAACCTAACGCAGAAGAAATTAAAGCATTGACCACAGCTCACTCAATTATTCAACTTTCTGTTCCAGAAGTTGATGCTGAAAGATGTTTAATTAGAATAGAGGGAGCGACTGATCATGGGTAAAGTTATTGCTATTACCAACCAAAAAGGTGGTGTAGGAAAAACAACCACCAGCGTTAATCTTGCCGCATCATTAGCCGCTGCAAATCGTCGAGTCCTACTCATTGATCTAGACCCCCAAGGCAATGCAGCCATGGGCTGTGGTGTGGATAAAGAAGAAGTTGAATATTCAAGCTGTGAATTACTACTAGAAGAAGTCCCCGTTTCAGAAATTATAATAAAAAACCAAGAAATCGGATTTGACATTGTTCCTGGAAACTCTGATTTAACAGCAGCCGAAGTGCATTTAATGAATGCAAAAAATAGAGAGCGGAAGCTTGCTGATACGCTATTACCCATCAAGCCAGAATATGACTATATTTTGATTGACTGCCCCCCGTCATTAAACATGCTTACTTTAAATGCAATGGTCGCCGCTGACAGTGTGTTAATTCCCATGCAATGTGAATATTATGCATTAGAAGGTTTATCTGCATTAATGGCAACGCTAAAAAACATTAGAGAAACGGTAAACCCAGGGCTACACCTTGAAGGTATTTTAAGAACCATGTTTGACAACAGAAGTCGTTTAACCAAGGATGTTTCAGAACAGCTACAAGAATATTTTGGAGACAAAGTTTTTAGAACCTGCATTCCAAGAAATGTGCGTTTAGCAGAAGCCCCTAGCCACGGCTTACCTATTATTCAATATGATAAAAAATCTCGCGGTGCCATTGCTTATATTGCAATGGCGGGTGAAATGATCCGAAAAGAAGAGAAAAAATAACATGGCGCTTAAAAAACGAGGGTTAGGTCGAGGATTAAATGCGCTTTTAGGTGACGTAACACCAACTGAAAAACAAAAAAGTCAAGAATTACAAACCTTACCAATTGAGTTTTTGCAACGAGGTAAATACCAACCTCGAAAGGATATGAATCCCGAAGCTTTACAAGAATTAGCTAATTCCATTCAGGCTCAGGGCATAATACAACCCATTGTTGTTAGAAAAATCGCGGATAATCGCTATGAAATCATAGCGGGGGAGCGCCGTTGGAGGGCAGCCCAGCTGGTTTCATTACAAGAAATGCCTGTGGTCATAAAAGAAATTGATGACCGTGCCGCGATGGCTGTTGCTTTAATTGAAAACATCCAACGTGAAGATTTAAATGCTTTGGAAGAGTCAGAAGCTTTAAAAAGATTAGTTGATGAGTTTGATATGACTCATCAACAGGCAGCCGATGCGGTTGGAAAATCAAGAGCCATGGTCTCCAACTTATTACGCTTACTCGATTTATCTAATGATGTAAAAGACTTATTAGCCAAAGGCCTAATTGAAATGGGGCATGCACGAGCACTATTAACTTTAGATAGTGATAAGCAACTTGAAATTGCCAATAAAGTGGTCAAACAAAACTTAACGGTTAGGGCTACAGAAAAGTTAGTTAAAGCTATTGCTGATGACACAAAGCCTGATCCAAAAAAAATTGATGCTGATACATTAAGACTGCAAGAACAATTGACAGAAAAAACGGGTGCAAAAGTCATTATCAATCACCAAAAAAGCGGTAAAGGTAAGCTTGTTTTCAACTATACAAGCCTTGAGGAATTGGAAGGGATAATTAGTAGAATTAACTAACCTCCCCCCCCCCTAAACCCCTATTTAAATAGGGGTTTAATTAAGAGAATTCAAAGCACTTTCTCAACCTCTATCCAAAAAAATACAATAGTTTTTAAGCTCTGGCATTGACGAAAACAATTATCTACCCTATCTTTAAAGAGCTATCAAATTAAGAAGAGTTTCCTCAGAATCTATGTCTATTATTACTAATTATGAGTTCTCAGAAGACCAGAATTCACATTTCTTGCGACAAATATTGCTATTTCTAGCTACGCATAAAATGCTTCCAACCCCTGTAAACTATGCACTTAGCTATGAGCATGTTTCTGGCAGTAATCTGCGCTTAAGTACAGCTATTAATTTATTGATAAAACAGCATAAACCTTTCGATAAAAATTTATCAATAAAACTATACAACAAATACATTAGTGATAATTCTTTAGAATCGTTTGAAAAAGTAAATCAAGACCTTGAATCTCTCATTAATAAAACTAAGGATACCGTTGCATTAACCAGCCAAAAAGCATCTGCTGCTGGGACTGTTTTTGAAGAGCAAGCCGCATCAGTTGCCTCAATAAAATCCAGCAAAGATTTACAAAAAGTAATATCAGAAGTGGTAACAGAAGCAACAGGATTAGCTGACATTAGTAAGGCCCTACAATCTGAATTAGATTCAGCCAACCAAGAAATGGACAAATTACGCTCTGAATTAATCCTAGTTAGAGAGTCTGCAGCGACTGATGCCTTAACAGGCCTCTTAAACCGCGGAGCATTTGATAAGGCACTAAATAACTTAATCTCAGAAACAAACAGAGCAGAAGCCTGCTTAGTTATGCTTGATTTAGACCACTTCAAAAACGTAAACGATACTCATGGCCACCTTATTGGAGACAGTGTCCTCAGATTTACAGGCTCCCTATTAAAAAAACAAGCAGAGGAACAACACCATTCCGCACGGTATGGCGGCGAAGAACTGGCTATTGTCATGCCTGAAACTTCACTCAAAAAATCAGCTGAGATTTCAGAAAAAATCAGATCTGCATTAGAAAACAGTCGATTAAAGAAAAGGAATAGTAGTGAACCCATAGGTAAAATTACAGTATCCATCGGCATTACTCGCTTAAAAGAAACTGACACCTCTGAAGACTGCATTATGCGAGCGGACAAAGCCTTGTACCAAGCGAAAGATACGGGCCGAAACAAAGTAGTCATTGAATAAGCAATACCATCACGTCCTCCTGCCTATCAACAACTTCACTCTATCGCCTATAAAATTAGGGATAGCAATTTAATAAAAGTTCTATTTCAGGTAAAATTGTCTCCTTTTACCTGTTTATCTATGTCACCTCTCATTAAAACCAGTCAACACTGCATAAACATTATTAACGCAGTTAATGAATGGATTGGTAAAACAATTTCTTGGCTTACTTTAGCAATGGTTATAACCACCTTTATTATTGTTGTACTGCGTTATGCTTTTGACCTCGGCTGGATCGCATTACAGGAATCTGTGTCTTACATGCACGCCATTATTTTTATGCTGGGTGCCGCTTATACCTTAAAACACAACGCACATGTCAGAGTCGATATCCTCTATCAACGGTATAGTATTAAAACTCAGGCATGGATAGACTGCATTGGAACATTACTGCTGTTAATGCCTTTCACAGGCTTTATTATTTGGAGCAGTTGGGAATATGTAGCAGATTCATGGGCAATCAAAGAAGGTTCAAGAAATTCTGGCGGTTTGCCTGGGGTTTATCTATTAAAAACATCAATCATCTTGATGGCTGGTTTACTCATATTACAAAGCCTTTCTCTGTTTTTACAAAACCTGCTTATTGCTTTGGGCTTAACGAAAGGGAATGTATAAATGGATAATTATTTAGCATTATGGATGTTTGGGGCCGTTTTTATAGTCCTTTTAACTGGCTACCCTGTTGCCTTCGCATTAAGTGGAACCGCTCTCGCCTTTGCCACTATCGGCATCCAGTTTGATGCATTTGACACAGCATTTTTAAATGCACTACCTAACCGCCTATTTGGCATTATGAATAACCAGACCCTAATGGCTGTGCCGTTATTTGTATTTATGGGCGTTATGCTGGAACGCGCAAAAATCGCCGAAGATTTATTAGAATCTATTGCCGAACTGTTTGGCTCTTTAAAAGGGGGGCTGGGAATAGCCGTGATGCTAGTCGGGATGTTAATGGCAGCAAGCACAGGCATTGTAGGTGCAACAGTGGTAACAATGGGGCTGATTTCATTACCCACCATGCTGCGCAATAACTATAGCCCCTCTATTGCCTGCGGCACAATTTGCGCATCGGGTACATTAGGCCAAATTATTCCACCCTCCATTGTATTAGTGTTACTAGGTGATGTTATTTCCTCCGCCTATCAACAAGCACAGTTAGATATGGGGATTTTTTCGCCAGAAACTGTTTCTGTTGGCGACTTATTTGCAGGTGCATTATTACCTGGTTTAGGCCTGGTTTTTATGTATTTATTGTATATCCTTATCATGGCCTGGCTTTCACCTGACTCAATGCCTGCACCTGAAAAAGTAGTTAGAGAAAAAGGCTTCTATTTACGCATATTAAAAAGCCTTGCAGCCCCTTTATTACTAATTTTTTCTGTGCTTGGCTCCATAATGGGAGGCTTAGCCACACCGACAGAGGCCGCTGCTGTTGGCGCAACAGGCGCTATTCTGCTGGCATTTATAAAAAGACAGCTATCCCTTCAAAACTTACAAGAAGTGATGCAAAATACCACCCGAGTCACCAGTATGGTCTTTATGATCTTAATTGGTGCCGCGCTTTTTTCCTTAGTCTTTCGAGGCTTTGAAGGGGATGCGTTAATTATTGAATTATTAGCTGACTTACCTGGTGGTAAATTTGGGGCGATGTTCTTTGTGATGCTGATCATGTTTCTGCTTGGCTTTGTACTCGATTTTATTGAAATTACTTTTATAATCGTCCCCATTGTCGGCCCCATTTTATTAACGATGGGAATTGACCCCATCTGGCTTGGTATTATGATTGCCATTAACTTACAAACCTCATTTTTAACACCCCCCTTTGGCTTTGCCTTATTTTATTTACGCGGTGTTGCACCCAAAGAAATCACTACAGGACAAATTTATAAAGGTGTGCTGCCTTTTATCGTCATTCAGCTTTTGATGTTGGCACTTTTAGCTTTCTGGCCAGAGCTAGCCACTTGGCTTCCTTCTGTTATTTACTCTGACATTTGATATACCAAATGAAAAAATTACTGTTTTTATTCATATTAGGCCTACAAGCGTGCGGCCAAACTGGCCCGCTTTATCTCCCTGATGATCAGGCTCCCATCTCTGCCCCCGAACAACAATCATAAACATGGATTACTTTAGCTACAAAGAAAACAAATTATATACAGAAGACGTTGCCATAGAAGATATTGTCGAACAATACGGCTCGCCCTGCTATATCTACTCCCGCGCCACCTTTGAGCGTCACTGGAAATCTTTTGACCAAGCGTTTGGTAATCATCCTCATTTGATTTGTTACGCGGTAAAAGCCAACTCTAATATTGCTATTCTCAATATTTTAGCGCGCTTAGGTTCGGGCTTTGATATTGTTTCATTAGGCGAATTAGAAAGAGTATTAGCGGCCAGCGGAGACCCTAAAAAAATAGTCTTTTCTGGGGTAGGCAAACGTGAAGATGAAATTACAGCCGCCCTTAAAATTGGTATTCGCTGTTTTAATATAGAAGTTAAGGACGAATTAGACCGAATCAATTACTTAGCCGCTAATTTAGGTGTTATTGCAGCCGTTTCATTTAGAGTAAACCCTAATGTTGATGCTAAAACCCATCCGTATATTTCTACAGGTTTAAAAGAAAATAAATTTGGAATCGATATAGAGCAAGCCATTACTGAATACCGCCGTGCCGCAAAAATGGACAATATAAAGATCATAGGGATTGATTGTCATATTGGCTCACAATTAACCGAAACATCTCCATTTTTAGCCGCTTTAGATAAAGTAATTGAGTTGGTCAATACTCTAAAACAAGAAGGCATAGATTTACATCATCTTGATTTAGGCGGAGGTCTGGGTATTTGCTATAAAGATGAACAGCCGCCCTCTCCAGAAGAATATGTCTCCGCTATATTAGAGCGTTTGGGCGATAATCATTATGAAATCGCCTTAGAACCAGGCAGGGCTATTGCAGGCAATGCGGGTATTTTAGTCACTAAAGTTGAATATTTAAAACCAACCGAATATAAAAACTTTGCGATTGTTGATGCCGCGATGAATGATTTGGTGCGCCCCTCTTTATATAGTGCTTGGCAGGATATTGTACCCATCAATAAAGACAGCTCAGCAGATGAAAGTACTTGGGATATTGTCGGACCAGTCTGTGAAACAGGTGATTTCTTAGGCAAAGACCGTCAATTAAAGCTTTCTCAAGGTGATTTACTAGCGATTCGATCTTCAGGAGCTTATGGATTTACCATGAGTTCCAGCTATAATTCTAGACCTAGATTAGCTGAAATTATGGTTGATGGGACGGATATTCATTTGATTAGAGAAAGAGAGTCCATTCCTCATTTATGGCAGGGCGAAAAACTATTACCCTAAAAAGAAATGTAACTATTTAGCGTATTAATTAAAAACCAATGACGTAGGAGCGCTCGCCCTCGGCGCGATTGATAAGTGATTGTTTTTAGAGAAAAGAGCATGATTTTATTCGCGCCGAGGGCGGGCCACCTACAGCATACAAAGAAGTAACCATTCCAAATAGTATACAAAACCAGATTCCATCATGATTAAATTCACCAAAATGCACGGCCTAGGTAATGACTTTGTGGTTATTGATGCTATAAACCAAGATATTTCATTAACAAGCAAACAAATAAAATTTATTGCAGATAGAAATTTTGGGGTGGGTTGTGATCAATTACTATTGGTAGAACAAGCCGTCAGCCAAAATGCAGACTTTAAATACCGTATTTTTAATGCTGATGGCAGTGAAGTAGCCCAATGTGGCAATGGTGCTCGCTGTTTTGCTCGTTTTGTTCGAGATAAAAACTTATCAACAAAAGATGAAATTACGGTCGAGACAGATTCAGGCCAATTAATTTTAAACTTTGATGCGGATGGTTTGATTACCGTCAATATGGGTGTACCAAAACACTTACCCAGTGAAATCCCCTTAAGTACAGACCAAGAAGCCTTATCCTATAGCCTTTCCATCAATCATATAGAAATAGATTTCGGCGCAGCCTCTATGGGCAACCCCCATGCGGTGATAACAGTTAAAGATATCACCTCTGAGCCGGTTGAAAAAGTAGGTGCAGCATTAGAAAGTCACCCATTTTTTCCAGAACGAGCTAATATTGGTTTTATGCAAATTATAAATCGCCAGCACATTAAACTACGCGTTTATGAACGTGGGGCTGCCGAAACTTTAGCCTGTGGTAGTGGAGCATGCGCAGCTGTTGTGATTGGAATAGAACAAAACAAACTAGACCAAGAAAATATTACAGTAGAATTACCAGACGGAAAATTAGAAATAAACTGGGCAGGGCGTGGGCATGCTGTATTTATGAAAGGTCCTGCCACATCAGTATTTGAAGGGCAAATAGAATTATGAGTGATGAACAAATAGTAGAACCCCCTGAGTTGACACCCACACAAGTTGAAGCTTATTTACAAACTCATCCAGAGTTTTTTCATCAGCATTTATCGCTATTGGAAAACATGAGCATCCCTCATCCCAGTGGTAATGCCGTATCTTTAATTTCTAAACAACTCGAAATTTTTAGAGGAAAACATAAAGAATTAGAAAATCAATTAACCGCCTTAATTGAAATAGCTAAAGATAATGACACCACCCTGAGTCAAATGCATGAGCTCACCTTAGCCTTAATGGAAGCGCATACCGTTGAGGAATTGGAGATTAATCTTGATAAAGTATTTACGGAGTGCTTTTTAACTGACTTTTCAGCTATTCGTATTTTTAGGCAAGATGCTGATTCATTTGATACCGAAACCATTGTTAATATTGATAATGACAACTTACAATACTTTACTCAAATATTAAGCAGTAACCAACCAAAATGTGGTCGCCCTACCTTGGCTCAAGCCAAATTTTTATTTGGTGATGAAGCAACAGAAATAAAGTCATGTGCTATTGTTCCTATGGCTTTTACAGAACTAGAAGGGGTTATTGCCATTGGTAGCAAAGAAGATTCTCGGTTTCATTACAGTATGGGCAATCTATTTCTTACTCAAATGAGCGAAGTGATTGCCACTCGATTGATTGCGATTTTAAATTAATATGTATTGTCATCTATCCTAAGGGAGGCAGTAACAAATAATATACCCACCTCTCTTGTCTTTTTATCCCTCCTTGGCTCTTCTCAATCGGCACATAGAATGACTATGCTTCTCTTGAGAAGAGCCAAGGAGAAATAAAAATCCTGCGAGATCTAGGTACATTATTTATTACTGACTCCCTAAGGTCGAGATGACAGAAAATGGGTTCATCACCCAATCAGAGACTCCTGAAGTTATCAGGCCACCAGGTTTATTCCTACTGAATTCACTTGAACAAATATGAACCCCACCGCCAAACAAAATCTAGCCGATTACTTCCAGTATTTAGAATCAGAAAAAAGGGTTTCAGAACACACCCTGAAAAGCTACCAGCGTGATATTAGCCAGTTATTAAGCTATTGTGCATCACAACAGCTTCAACAATGGCAAGACATCCACGCTATAGATATAAGAAATCACATTGCCAACCGGCACAGAAAAGGTATTGCAAGTAAATCATTACAACGCGAACTTTCAGCCATTCGTAGTTTTTATACTTACCTTTTAAAAAAGCAACAGGTTCAAAACAACCCAGCACGACATGTAAAAGCCCCCAAACAGATCAGAAAGCTACCGAAAGTACTGGATGTCGACCAAATGTCAGGTATGTTAGACCGTACCGCAGATTCATTTTTAGAAATACGTGATTTAGCTATGTTTGAGCTTTTTTATTCATCAGGCTTAAGATTAAGTGAACTAGCTGCTTTAAACATTACTGATATTGACCTTGCAGAGCGAGAATTGCAGGTATTAAAGGGGAAGGGTGGAAAACAACGCAATCTACCTATTGGAAGTAAAGCGATTACTGCTCTAAAAAAATGGCTTAATCATCGTACCGAAACCACAGATCCAGCCATTTTTATTTCTAACAAAGGCAAACGGCTGGGGCAGCGGAGTATCCAGCTTAGGTTAGACCGCTGGTGCAAGAAAATTGGCCTGCCAGAACATGTTCATCCTCATATGCTAAGACACTCTTTCGCCAGCCATTTATTAGAATCAAGCCATGATATTCGTGCGGTTCAAGAGCTTTTAGGTCATAGCAATATCAGCACTACCCAAATATATACCCAGCTAGATTTCCAGCATTTAGCAGAGGTTTACGATAAAGCCCACCCTCGAGCAAAAAAGAAGCCAGGCTAAAGTTAAAACCTGTTACTATTAAGAATATTTTTCATAAAAAACTAATTTTTAAGTAGACTTATGTTACCTAGGACAACACTAAATGACTGACACGACAGCCACAGAAGATGCTAAATCAAAAGGAATACTTTGGTTCTTTGGCACATTAGCCGTTGTAACGCTTATTGTATTAATTGTCCTTGGTTTCTGGTGGGGAGATGAGCCTAAAACATTTGATGTAAAAAAAGAGGCCATTAAATACATGAAAAAAAGTGGCTCAAATCATATGCCGATTGGCTTTGTATATACCAATACTTTAGCGCACATGGCAGAAGTGTTGATGGAAAAACCCGGCGGCTATATTTCAAATGATGTTGCACCTCCCGGAGTATTTTTAGATAATATTCGTAGCTGGGAATATGGAGCACTGGTGATGTTGCGCGACGGTACTACCGCCTTAAGAAACCACTTTGCCAGAGACCAATCACAATCAGTTGAAGATAAAGACCTAGGCACTGCCGAGCCTTATTTTTACTATGAACCCAACTCATGGGCTTTACCGTCTTCAGAATCAGAATACGATAAAGGGGTTAAATTTTTGCATAGATACATGCAACGTTTGCAAAACCCGACAGAAGGTCAAAGGCGTGGCCAGTTTTACTCTCGTTCAGATAATTTATGGACATTTTTAGAGGTAATCATTAAACGTCTAGGTGGCTTATCAACCAAATTAACCGCAAGCTCCGATAGATTTGCAGGGGCTGCGGGTATTTTATATGACCCTAGCGGACAAAACGCCCCACAAAATGTTGAAGAATTTACGAAAGGGGCGGGCCGTACACCTTGGCTATTAATTGATGATGTTTTTTACGAAGCACGTGGTGCTAGCTGGGCTTTATTACATATTTTACAAGCCATAAAAATCGACTTTGAAGATATTATCTTAGATAAAAGAGCCATGAATACAGTGGATAATATGATTCGTGCTTTAGAAAATGCATTAACACCGGTATTCAGCCCCATGATTTTAAATGGTAATGGCTTTGGAATAACTGCCAACTATTCTCTTGCTATGGCCAATTATATTGCACGCGCCAATGCATCAGCTCTTGATTTACGTGATTTAATGAATAAAGGCTAATCCCCATCAATTTTTGATGTACTTTTTGTAGGACGGACTTGAATCAGCCATTTCTAACACAAAAAATTGTTTGTTGAAGGTTGCGAACTCAAGTTCGCACTACATTCTTGTAAATACAACAACCCTGTAGGTCTACCATGCAACAAGACATCCATGAAAATATAAAAAAAATAAGCACTTGGAAACGTATTTTCTTTATGCTGGTTTTTACCGTTATTGTCAGTCTAGTCCGCATTTTACTGTGGACAGTTATTTTGCTACAAGTTGGCTCTGCATTGTTAACAGGCACTCCTAATCAAAACATCTTGAGTTTTGGTCGTACACTGTCAGCCTATTTGTATCACATCTTACTATTCTTGACCTACAACACCGATCAAATACCCTTTCCTTTTTCGGACTGGGGATTAACTGAAAATTTAGAACTTCCTAAAATAAAAAAACAGCCCATCTAAGAACCTGTGCATAATTAATTTAACTAATTTTTACGCAGGATTTTTTTTCATATTTAAGGCGCATAGCAGGCTACGCAACTATTTATGCACGTCAGAATATGGAAAAAAAGACCAGTAAAAGG
>CAZMQH010000006.1:0-28332 GCA_964568245.1 uncultured Methylomarinum sp. | reverse complement strand
AGGAGGGATAAAAAGACAAGAGAGCTGGGTATATTATTTGTTACTGCCTCCCTTATATCATCCATTATTGGCGCGATGTCTTTAGCCTGCTATTGCTCTAAAGTAATGAAACCTTATGAGGATAGAATTATTCGATTAAGATCACTGACCAAATGGGATATAACCATTGATCCTAAACGTGGGTAGGTTTATTGTTTTAAGATCCCTTACACTCTAATAATAACGTTGTTTTCCGTACCCATTCGTCCCAGATTTTAGGATTATTAGACTGCTGCACTTTGTGGATAACTTACTTCTTGATAACAGGTCATGGAATAAAATTATACAGGGTTTCTACAAATTCGACCCACCAGCCGATCTTTGTTAGTACTTTTTTATCAATTCAAATAAGTACCAACAAAAAAACCATGAATTATACTAGGCTGTTACGGTTTTTCTATAGATATCTACGGACATAAAAAAGCCCAAAGCCTTATAGACTTTGAGCTTTATGGACTTATACGGACTGCACAAGACCCTTATTTGGTGCCGATGGCCGGAGTTGAACCGGCACGACCTTAAGTCACCACCCCCTCAAGATGGCGTGTCTACCAATTTCACCACATCGGCAAGTTTCTATGAAACTTGAGTTATTGTTTTATTGCTGAATCTAACTCTTCAACCGCCTCTGTTTTCACTATGTTAGCCATATTAGTAATTTCTTCCTGAATATTAAGGACTTCTGCAGGTAACTCTTCTTTTATAGTTGGAAGCGTACCAATAGCTGGGACAGTAGCTTCTTCCCCACCAATTAAAGGTACATCAGCAAAAACGCCTGTCTTTACTACAGCACCCATTAGGTCAACTTCACCTTCTGTATTACCACTCATGACAGCTAAACCAAGACTTGTAGCAAAAAACAAAGTTGCCAGAATTGCTGTTGTTCTTGATAAAAAAGATGAGGCTCCTTGAGCACCAAAAACAGTACCAGAAGAACTACCAAAAGCAGCCCCTGCATCGGCACCTTTGCCTTGCTGAATTAATACAAAGCCAATAACACTTAGGCCTAACAACACATGAACAATTATGATTACTTGATACATATCTCTTTTCTACTTAAATCGCGTTATAAATCGCTAAAAATGAAGCTGCATCTAATGAAGCTCCACCAATTAATCCACCGTCAATATCAGCCATTGCAAAAATGGCTTTTGCATTACCTGGCTTAACACTACCACCGTATACAATTTGAACATTCTCTGCAATTGTTTGGCTTTTTGCTGCTATTTGTTCACGAATGTATTTGTGAACTTCTTGTGCTTGCTCATCAGATGCAGTTTTTCCTGTTCCAATAGCCCATACTGGCTCATATGCAATAACAGAATTAGCTAGTGCATCAATACCCGCCATATCAATCACAGCATTTAATTGCTTATCTATTACAGCAAATGTTGTATCACTTTCACGCTGTTCTAATGTTTCACCAATACACAAAACAGGAGTTAAACCTTCTTTTTGTGCTTGGCAAAAACGTGCAGCTACTGACTCATTAGTGTCTCCATAATAAGTACGTCTTTCTGAATGACCAACTAGGGCATAAGAACAGCCACACTCTTTAAGCATAAAAGCAGATATTTCACCTGTATATGCACCTGAAGTATGATCTGCTACGTTTTGACCACCTAATGCTAGAGGAGTATCTTTTATGACTTTTTCAATATCAGATAAATAAACTGAAGGAACACAAACAGCAATACCTTTATCACCATCTTTTAAACCAGCAACAATTGCCTTTGCTAATTCAATCCCTTCTGAACGTGAGCCGTTCATTTTCCAATTACCCATCACTATTGATTGACGCATATTATACTCCAACAAAAACTAAACCACTTATGATATAGGGTATGGCACTCTAATTCAAGCTTAGATTGCTTTCTTCACCACATCAACCAACTCATCCGCATACTTCACCACATCATCATAATTTTCACCTTCAACCATAACTCTAATCAAAGGCTCTGTTCCCGAAGATCTGAGTAACACACGTCCTTTACTTCCCATCTTTTTCTCTACAGCTTTCACTGCTTTTTGAATTTCCTCAACCTCGTCAAGATTAACTTTTTTATTAACTCTTACATTCTTTAAAATTTGAGGATATTTTTGTGTACCTGACTTTAATTCATGTAAACTTTTCCCACTTTGCTGAATTTCAGCTAAAACTTGTAACGCGGCTACAATGCCATCTCCAGTGGTCGTTTTATCTAAACAAATAATATGTCCAGATCCTTCCCCACCTAATACGCAATTATGCTTTGCCAACATTTCCATAACATAGCGATCACCCACATTTGCTCGTATTAAATTAATACCTAATTTCTTCAAGGCATGCTCTACACCTAAATTAGTCATCAACGTTCCGACTACATTCTTATCTGTTCGGCCTGCTTTTTGATTTGATTTAGCAATAATGTAAATCAATTCATCTCCATCAACGACCTCCCCTTTGTGATCAACCATAATCAAGCGATCACCATCACCATCTAAAGCTATTCCTAAATCAGCTCGGTATTCAATCACTTTTTCTTTTAGTAATTCGGGTTTAGTAGCCCCACATTCTTCATTAATATTTAAGCCGTCGGGCTCCGCCCCTATAGTGACGACCTCTGCCCCAACTTCACTAAATACATGGGGGGCAATATGATAAGTTGCACCATGAGCACAATCAACAACAATGCGCATCCCACTAAAATCCATACTGGCGGGCACTGTTGATTTACAAAATTCGATATATCGTCCAGCAGCATCTGTCAGTCGCTGTGCTTTGCCTAGTTTTGCCGATTCAACCGTTGTCATGGGTGATTCAATGTATCGTTCAATTTTAAGCTCTAGTTCATCAGGTAATTTTTTACCTTCTACTGAAAAAAACTTTATCCCATTATCGTAATACGGGTTATGAGACGCACTGATGACTATCCCTGCTTTTGCTCTTAACGTTCGCGTTAAATATGCAACACCAGGTGTAGGCATTGGCCCCAAAAGCTTTGTATCAACACCTGCAGCCGACAATCCAGCTTCAAGCGCTGATTCGAACATATAACCTGAAATCCGAGTATCCTTTCCAACAATAACAAAGCCATGCCCTTCTTCTGCAAAAACTCGCCCTGTTGCCCAACCCAATTGAAGCATAAAGTCTGGTGTTATAGGATACTTACCCACTTCACCGCGAATTCCATCAGTACCAAAATATTTTTTCTTCATCGATTCCATGCCCACATAAATTACGAATAATAATTGATTTCTTGTCCTTACTCAGTGCATTTAAATAACAATAAACTTTGCAATTAAACTCCATCTTACTGAAGATATTCAGGGAGAAGGAATCTAGTGAATCTTTTTTCAACATTCTTTTCTCTCTATCTTTAAAAATAAAGGGAATAAAAAAACTGTTTTAATACCTCCTCACCCAAACCATCTCCAGCAAGAGAGGGCTTAAAAGCAAGTACTACCACGCCGAATAATTACATTTTTTACACAAAAAAAAGGAGAGGCTTTAAGCCTCTCCTTTTTAAATCAAACCTTAGCCTTGCTCAGCAGTTCCACCTATAGATGAGTCATCTTTTTTATCTGACTCATCCTCTTTAGAGCTTGCTTTTTTATCTGCTGGAGGAGGCGTATCATCCCAACCCTGAGGATCTCTCACGGGCTTTCTATTCATCAAGTCTTCGATCTGATATTTATCGATAGTTTCATATTTCATCAAAGCGTCTGACATCGTATGCAAAATATCTTTATTATCTTTCAATATCTGCTCTGCACGCTGATAGTTCTGATCAATAATTTTTCGTATCTCTTCATTAATAGTAACAGCAGTACCGTCAGCAATTGTTTTGTTTTGAGTAACAGAGTGCCCTAAAAAGACCTCACCATCTTCCTCACCATAAGCTAAAGGACCTAAACGACGAGACAAACCCCATTTAGTCACCATATTCCTGGCTAATTCAGTGGCTCTTTCAATATCATTTGATGCCCCTGTAGAAACTTGCTCCCAACCAAAAATCAGTTCTTCTGCAATACGACCACCATATAAACTAGAGATCATACTATCTAGCTTTTGTTTACTCGCACTGTATTGATCTTTTTCAGGTAAGAACATAGTCACACCTAAAGCACGCCCTCTAGGCATAATACTTACCTTATACACAGGATCATGTTCAGGCACCATTTTACCTACAATGGCATGCCCTGCTTCATGATAGGCAGTCATTTTCTTTTCTTTTTCATCCATCACCATAGAATGCCGTTCAACACCCATGATCAATTTGTCTTTAGCTTTTTCTAAATCTGCCATAGTCACAGTACGTTTATTATGACGTGCTGCAAATAATGCCGCTTCATTAATTAAGTTTGCTAAATCTGCACCAGAAAACCCAGGCGTTCCTTGAGCAATATATTTAATAATAATATCATCAGCTGCTGGCACTTTTTTCATATGCACATTAAGAATCTGCTCTCGACCTTTAATATCAGGTAGACCAACATTAACCTGCCTATCAAAACGACCTGGACGTAATAAAGCACTATCTAAAACATCAGCTCGGTTGGTTGCGGCAATAACAATAATACCCTCATGCCCTTCAAACCCATCCATTTCAACTAAAAGTTGGTTTAATGTTTGCTCACGCTCATCATTACCGCCCCCTAAACCAGCACCACGAGAACGACCAACCGCATCAATCTCATCAATAAAGATAATACAAGGCGCATGTTTTTTAGCTTGTTCAAACATATCACGAACACGCGACGCCCCCACACCCACAAACATTTCTACAAAGTCTGAACCAGAAATAGTAAAAAATGGCACCTTCGCTTCACCAGCAATAGCTCTTGCCAACAAAGTCTTACCTGTTCCAGGAGGTCCCACCATTAGAGCTCCACGAGGCACTTTACCCCCTAATTTTTGGTATTTAGCAGGGTCTCTTAAGAAGTCAACCATCTCTTCAACTTCTTCTTTTGCCTCATCACAACCTGCAACATCTGCAAAAGTCACTTTATTCTGGTCTTGCTCTAACATTCTGGCCTTACTTTTACCAAAACCCATTGCACCACCACGGCCACCACCAGCGCCACCTTGCATTTGTCGCATGAAGAATACCCACACAGCAATTAACAATAAGATAGGCCCGAATGACATTAACAATGTCATTAGCATAGAAGGCTCTTCAGGTGGCTGTACCTTAATCTCTACCCCATTAGCCAACAAATCATCAATCAAATGATTATCAGCCGGCGCATAAGTTCTGTACTTCTCACCCGTTTGCATCCTTAGCTTTATATTATTCTCATCAATCGTAACTTGCTGAACCTGCCCTGCTTTTACAGAGTCAAGAAACTGAGAATAAGATATGGAGCCATCACTACGAGCAGTTCGCGTACCAAAATTATTAAAAACTGACATCAGCACAACGGCGATGACAACCCACAAAATTACATTTTTAACCATATCGTTCAAGCCACACGCTCCAAGCCTAAAAGGCCCTCATTTTTAAAAATTATGATGATTATATCAGGAATACGAACCCTAACTAATCGCAATTATTGTACAGATATAGGGATTAATCTTATTTTTTAAACCCTTTAGCCAAAATATATACTTCTTTACTTCTTGGTCTTGATGATTTTGGTTTTCTTATCGCCACACTGGTGAAACATTTTTCGACTTCTTTCTTATATTCATCAAATCCTGCACCTTGGAACATTTTAATTAAAAAAGTTCCCCCTTTTGTTAAAACAGTTTGTGCGGTATCTAAAGCCAACTCAGCCAAATAGATGGATCGAGGCTGATCCATTGCCTTATTCCCACTAATATTTGGAGCCATATCTGACATAACGAGATCAACAGGTGCACCATCTAGCACACGCATAAGTTCATCTAGCACCTCATTTTCTCTAAAATCACCTTGGATAAAATCAACGCCAGCAATAGGATCAATTGCCAACAAATCTAGCGCAATCACTTTATTCTTTTTACCCACAATTTTTCGGGCATAGTCAGACCAGCCGCCAGGCGCGGCACCTAAATCAATGACATTCATTCCAGATTTGATAATTTTATCTTTTTGCTGAATTTCAACCAATTTAAAAGTAGATCGAGACCGATACCCCATCGCCTGTGCTTTTTTTACATATTCATCATCAAAATGCTCTTGCATCCATTGATTACTGCTTTTGCTACGCGCCATATCGTTTGTAGTGTAGAATTATATATATTTATTAATAGGAAACAGTGTGAATTCTGTCAAAAATAAGCAATTTAAGGTCCAAGCCCATCTACTTAAACCCGTTATTATTGTGGGTCAAGCGGGTTTAACAGAATCCGTACTTAAAGAAATTGAGATTACTTTAGATACTCACGAACTTATCAAAATTAAAATCCGTGCTGATAAAGATGAAAGAAAAGTTATCTGCGAGCAAATAATTACTGAGTCTAAAGCTGAACTTATTCAGTCCATCGGCCAAATCATTGTTATTTATCGTAAAAAACCAGAACCTAAAGTAGAAAAAGTTACCGGACCAAGGCGAAGATAAGGGAGCAATTTTGCACAACAGTCTTTAGTCTGTTTTACGCAAACTAAAGACTATATCCATAACAAAATACAACTATCTATTAGCCACAACCCTAAAAATATAAAGAAGCCACTTTTATGTATACCACTTAAAGTAAAAGAGCGATTTTAACCTTTCGCCTTGAACTTTTCACCTGTTCTTTTAAATATATTGTATAGCAATAATCTCGTATTCTTTATTTCCACTCGGTGTTTTAATTGTCACCACATCATCAACTTCTTTACCAATAAGTCCTCTGGCAATTGGCGAGCTTACAGAAATACGACCTTCCTTTATGTCGGCTTCATCAACACCTACAATTTGATAAGTAACAACATCTTCTGTATTAATATCTTCTATTTCAACCGTTGCGCCAAAAATAACCTTTCCGCCTGCATCAATAGTTGTAACATCAATAATCTGTGCATTTGACAATTTACCTTCAATATCACTGATCCTACCTTCAGTAAAACTTTGCTGCTCTTTTGCTGCATGATACTCAGCATTTTCTTTCAAATCACCATGCGCTCTAGCGGTTGAAATATCTTTCACAATCCTTGGCCTAACAACTGATTTTAATTCTTTTAACTCTTCACGCAGTTTATCTGCACCAACGACTGTAAGGGGGACTTTATCCGCCATATCTTATTCTCCATTCTTCTTAGTCCATTATTGATGGACAAATAAACAATAAAGGCTGACAGAAGCCAGACTTCATGCTAGTTTTTCACTTTTTTTGAGGTTCGATTTTACCCAATTCAGCCTATATCTTATTTTAGACTAGCATGCAAATCCTGCAAGCAATTTACATCACCCGCATCCAATTCGCCTAATGCATAACAGGCCGCCTTAGCACCCGCCATAGTCGTATAATACGTCACATGATGCTGCAATGCTTCTCTACGCATGGTAAATGAATCAGTAATAGCTTTAACCCCATCAGTAGTATTAATGATTAATTGAATTTCATCATTTTTAATCATATCAACGGTATTAGGTCGCCCTTCATTGACTTTATAAACAATATCACAGGCAAGCCCAGCTTCTTTAATCATTCTTGCTGTACCTTTAGTTGCCACAATTTGATAATTATTTTCAATTAACATACGTGCAACTTCCACCACTTTAGGCTTATCTGCTTCACGAATACTAATAAGCGCTTTACCTCCAGCACTTAGATTAACCCCTGCTGCGCGTTGTGACTTAGCAAAAGCTTCACCAAAAGTTTTACCCACCCCCATCACTTCCCCAGTTGATTTCATTTCAGGCCCTAATAAAGGATCAACACCTGGGAATTTAACAAAGGGGAAAACCGCTTCTTTAACTGAATAATAACTAGGCACACATTCTTCTGTAACACCTTGCTCTTTAAGTGACTTACCCACCATACATAAAGCTGCAATTTTTGCTAAAGGATAGCCTGTTGCTTTGGATACAAACGGTGCAGTTCTTGATGCTCTTGGATTAACTTCTAATACATAGATATTTTCACCTTGTATGGCAAACTGTGTATTCATCAAACCGCGAACACCTAGTGCTTCTGCCATTTGCCCGACTTGCACTCGCAATTCATCCTGTATATGTTGTGGTAAATCATAAGGAGGAATCGAACAAGCTGAATCACCTGAATGTACACCAGCTTGTTCAACATGCTGCATTAAGCCGCCAATGAGTAAAGTTTCGCCGTCATAAATAGCATCCACATCCATTTCAATCGCATCATCTAAAAAGCGATCTAGCAATACGGGTGCGTCATTAGAAACCCCAATAGCGCCCTTCATATAAAGTTGCAAGGCTTCGTCGTTATAGACAATTTCCATTCCACGACCACCTAAAACATAAGAGGGACGTACGACCAATGGATATCCTAGATCTTTAGCAACGCCCAGCGCTTGTTCAATAGAACGTGCAGTACCATTGGGCGGTTGTTTTAAATTTAATTTATTCAGCAGCTTTTGAAATCTTTCACGATCTTCCGCCAAATCAATGGCACCAGGAGACGTTCCAATAATAGGTGCGCCTGCCGCTTCTAAATCTCGGGCTAATTTCAATGGTGTTTGTCCGCCATACTGCACGATCACCCCTTTTGGTTTTTCTAGATGAATGATTTCCATTACATCTTCAAAAGTTAATGATTCAAAATACAGGCGATCCGAAGTATCAAAATCAGTAGATACCGTTTCAGGATTACAGTTCACCATAATGGTTTCATAACCTTCTTCGCGCAAGGCTAATGCTGCATGTACACAACAATAATCAAACTCGATTCCTTGACCGATTCGATTAGGGCCACCGCCTAGGATTATGATTTTTTCTTTATCTGAAACCCGCGCTTCACATTCTTCTTCATAGGTAGAATATAAGTAAGCTGTATCCGATGAGAATTCAGCCGCACAAGAATCAATACGTTTATAAACAGGGCGTACATTCTGTTGATGCCTTAATTTACGCACTTCAGATTGCTTGGCACCTAACAATTTAGCTAAACGCGCATCAGAGAAACCTTTCTGCTTCAACTTAAACAACTCATTGCCTTTCAAGGTTGCTAACGTTTTACTGCCCAAAGACTTTTCTGTTAACACCAAGTCTTCTATTTGCGCTAAAAACCAAGGATCAATTCGACTGGCCTCATGAATATCATCAAATGACATGCTACTACGGAAAGCATCTGCAACATACCATAGGCGATCAGGCCCTGGGTGACGCATTTCACGTTGCATAATATCAGCGGCATTAGGGTCTGTTAAATCGACAATTTCATCCAGTCCATCTACGCCAATTTCAAGCCCACGCAAAGCCTTTTGTAAAGACTCTTGGAATGTACGACCAATCGCCATCACTTCACCCACAGATTTCATCTGAGTGGTTAATCTATCATCTGCTTGTGGAAATTTTTCAAAAGTAAAACGAGGTATTTTTGTTACTACATAATCAATGGTTGGCTCAAATGAAGCAGGGGTTGCACCGCCTGTGATTTCATTTTTCAATTCATCTAATGTATATCCAATCGCTAATTTTGCGGCCACTTTTGCGATAGGGAATCCTGTTGCTTTTGACGCTAAGGCAGATGAACGAGAAACCCGTGGATTCATCTCAATCACTACCATGCGACCATCCTCTGGATTAATCGCAACCTGTACGTTTGATCCCCCCGTATCAACGCCTATTTCTCGCAATACAGCTAAAGAGACATTCCGTAAAATTTGATATTCTTTATCCGTTAAAGTTTGCGCTGGGGCAACCGTGATTGAATCACCGGTATGCACCCCCATAGGATCAAAGTTTTCAATAGAACAGATAATGATGCAATTATCGTTAGTATCACGCACCACTTCCATTTCGTATTCTTTCCAACCTAGAACTGATTCTTCAACCAATAACTCCTTAGTTGGGGATAGATATAAACCGCGCTCACAAATCGCAATAAATTCTTCTTTATTATAAGCAATACCACCACCACTTCCACCCATGGTAAATGAGGGACGTACAACGGTTGGGTATCCTACTTCAGCTTGTGCAGCAAAGGCTTCTTCCATCGTATGGGCTATTTTTGAACGTGCCACTTCAAAACCTAACCTACCCATTGCCTGGTTAAACAGGCTTCTGTCTTCAGCCATATTAATGGCTTCTTTAGTTGCACCGATCATTTCCACGCCATATTTTTCTAATACGCCATGTTTATCTAAATCTAAAGCACAATTTAATGCAGTTTGTCCGCCCATCGTTGGTAAAACGGCATCAGGGCGTTCTTTTTCAATAATTTTTTCAACCGTTTGCCAGTCTATGGGTTCGATATAAATCGCATCCGCCATATCAGGGTCAGTCATAATAGTTGCAGGATTAGAGTTAACCAATACAACGCGGTAACCCTCTTCTCTTAATGCTTTACACGCTTGTGTTCCTGAGTAGTCAAACTCACAGGCTTGGCCTATTACGATAGGACCTGCACCTAATAATAAAATCGATTTTATGTCGGTTCTTTTTGGCATGGTTTGTTAAATCTACTCTGTTATTTGTTAGCTGAATGGGTATCCATCATTTCGATGAATTGGTCGAATAATGACTCTACATCATGAGGACCTGGGCTGGCCTCTGGGTGACCTTGAAAACTCATTGCCGGACAATCTGTACGCTCAATACCTTGTAGACTTCCATCAAATAAAGAATGATAAGTCGCTTTGATATTATCAGGCAAACTTTTCTCGTCTACTGCAAACCCATGGTTTTGACTACTAATCATTACCCGAGCAGTGGCTTTTTCTTGCACAGGATGGTTAGCACCATGGTGGCCAAATTTCATTTTCTCAGTTTTAGCACCACTGGCTAAAGCTAATAGTTGATGACCTAAACAAATACCAAATGTCGGTATTTTTTGTTCCAAAATCTGTTTAATCGCTGCAATCGCGTATGTACAGGGCTCTGGATCACCCGGCCCATTAGAAAGAAATACACCATCAGGATTCATTGCTAGAACATCTGCTGCTGGCGTAGTAGCGGGAACAACCGTTACCCGGCAACCTCTATTAGCAAGCAGTCGTAAAATATTACGCTTAACACCAAAGTCATAAGCTACAACGTGCTTAGTCAAGTTTGAAGCTTCCGAATGGCCACCCTCTAGGGTCCAAGTGTTTTCCGTCCATTCATATTGTTTAGCGGTAGTCACTTCTTTGGCGAGATCCATGCCTTTTAAGCCAGGAAAACCGGCAATAGCTTTTTTGGCAATGGCCTCATCAATAGCTTCACCCGCCATGACACAGCCACGTTGTGCACCTTTATCACGCAAGATACGGGTTAATTTACGGGTATCAATATCAGCGATAGCAACCACATTATTATCAAGCAAATACTGTTGTAATGATTTCTCACTACGCCAGCTACTTAATAATATGGGTAAATCACGAATAACTAGACCACTTGCAGAAACTGCATTTGACTCATCGTCTTCACTGGTTGTGCCAACATTCCCAATATGAGGGTAAGTTAAAGTTACAATTTGACGCGCATACGAAGGGTCACTCAGGATTTCCTGATAGCCAGTTAATGAAGTGTTAAAAACAACCTCACCAACAGAACAGCCATCAGCGCCTATCGATACGCCATGAAACACTGTTCCATCTTCTAATAACAGTAAAGCAGGATTACTCAAGATCAGTCACCTATAAATACACAAACGGGATACGTCTTGCCAAACGTATCCCATCCTAAATTTAGAAAAATAACTGGTATTCTACGGAATTATGCCGAACAATTCATTAACAATTTATAATCCTGTATAAAACCAATCTTGCATTCAGTATTTAATCTATACCAAGGGACTATTTTCTATCATCGGCTGTCATCAATCGCACCGCCAAATCATGATCAGAATACGTTTCCAGAGCACGCCCTACTTTTCGGCATGTTCCACAGTTACCTTCATAACGGGCACTAAATTCATTAATATAAATTAAGATTGAATGATCTATTAAATATCCATTAGAAAAATCAAAAATAACATTCTTTCCCGGCTCAATACTATCGACTGCTTTTTTGAGAGGTAAGAAATTAGAAAATAGAGCTGAGCCAACAATTTTAACGGTAACATTTTCACCTTGCTCTGTAATTGTAAAATGAATTAGAAACAGATTATTTAGCCATACACCTCGTGATAAATGGAGCAATAGCTTTACAAACACTCCAAAAAACACACCCACCAATAAATTAGTCGCTATTACCGCTAAAATTGTTACTACAAATAGAAACAACTGATCTTTTCCTATGGCCAATACATCAGAAAAAACCTTTGGCGTTGCTCTACGGTAGCCAACAAAAACCAGCAATGCTGCTAACGAAGCATGAGGGATATTGTGTATAAAATGTGGAAATAGCACCACAAAAAACAACAAAATTAAACCATGAAAGAAGTTAGCCCACCCTGTTTTTGCACCACCTTCTACATTTGCCGAACTCCTTACAAATTCAGCAATCATGGGTAAACCACCTAAAAACCCTGAGACTACATTCCCTAAACCAACTGCGGACAGATCTCGATCTAAATCAGTTTCCCTTTTATAAGGATCTATTTTTTCAGCCGCGGTAGCACTTAGCAAACTTTCAAGACTGGCTACCATACAAATAGTTATAGTGGCAACCCAAAACTCAAAGGTTAAAATCTTTGAAAAATCAGGTAGATAAAAATAAGATAGAAAGGCGGTGGGAATTTCCACCAAAAATGGGGCTGAAATCAAATGCTCATGCACATCAGCTTGCCAAAAATGATAATGATCATGCTGAATACCAAAAAACTGAGCTAAGCCCATGCCAACAAATAAGACAATCATAGGTGCAGGAATTTTACCAATCTTACTTCCCTTAAGCAAAGGCCAGGCGAGTAGAATAACAAAGGAAATTAGGCCAATCGTTGCAATTTCAGGCGTTGCATTCATTATACTATTAGGGATTTGAGCGATAAACGAAAAAAGGCTTCCAGGCTCAGGTTCTACCCCTAGCATAACGTGAATTTGTCGAGCCATGATGCTGATCCCCATTGCCGCCAACATTCCGTGAACAACAGGAGCTGGGAAAAAGGCACTAAAACTACCTAGCTTTAAACGCCCCATAATGACTTGAATTAAACCTGTAATCATAATAGCGGCTAAGGTATAGCGATAGCCAGACATCATATCATCAGCATCAGCTAGCGACTCTACCGCCGCTAGCATAACGATAATCAAGCCACCCGCAGGGCCATTAATCACTATATGAGAACCATTAAGGCGCGAGACTAACATCCCACCAACAACAGCAGTAATAATGCCTGCGGACGGCGGAAAACCAGATCCAATAGCAATACCTAAAGATAAAGGTAGAGCAATTAGAAAAACAAAAAAACCAGCCAGAATATCACTTCGCCAATTTTGCTTTAGACCCTCAATTCCTTGCTTAGGGAGTACTGTGTGTTTATTCATAATGACTCATGCTGCTGATTAATCCGTAATTTTAGCAATTTTGCTTTATAAAATCAGATCATTCTTACTTTTTGTCATTAATTTGTCATAAGTAAAGCGTAGGATGATCCGTCTTTTTTATAGAAACAGAGCAATTAAGCCAAAATATTTCACACAAAAATGGGAAGGGGGGATTCATTATATTTCCCATTAAAGACTAAGGAACGTGCACGAAATAACTTGAGCAACTAATTTGTCTTTTTGTCCGTCTTCCGCGTTGTATAAATAGTTGCGTAGCTTGCTATGCGCTTATTTATACGCCTCGGTAATTGCTCCTGCATTACTCTACCTACACACATCCATGTGTTAGTTGAATACGAACAAAAATCCTACGCCAGTTGCTCAAGTTATTCCGTGCTCATTCCTAAGGAGATTTAGCGCAGAAAAATACCAATATTTTCCTATGACAAACCTAGCACATCCTGCATATCATAAAAACCGTGCTTTTTAGCTTCCAGCCAAACTGCCGCTCTTATCGCTCCATTAGCAAAAGTCATTCGACTGGTTGCTTTGTGAGTAATCTCAACTCTTTCTCCTTCATCCGCAAACATCACGGTATGCTCACCCACAATATCCCCCGCACGAATAGTTGAAAAACCGATAGTTTTTCTATCTCTTTCACCGGTATCGCCTTCACGACCATAAATTGCACAGTCTTTTAGGTCACGACCTAGCGTTTCAGCGATCACCTCACCCATACGCAAAGCGGTTCCAGAAGGTGCATCTACTTTATGGCGATGATGCGCTTCAATTATTTCAATATCAGTGTAACCGCCCATCACTTTTGCTGTCATTTCTAACAATTTAAGTGATAGGTTTACTCCTACGCTCATATTGGGTGCCAACACAATCGCTATATCTTTTGCTGTTTGATTAATGACAGCCTTTTGCTCGTCACTATAACCTGTGGTTCCAATAATGATTTGCTTGCCAGCTTTGCGACAAATTTCAATATATTCCATTGATGGTTCTGGACGAGTAAAATCAATAAGCACATCAAATTGATCCGTTGCAGCCGCCAAATCAGCAACCACATTAACATCTGCAACCCCCATTCCTGCCAACTCACCTGCATCTCGGCCAATAGCAGCACTTTCAGCGCGCGAAACAGCCACAGTCAATTCAGTGTTTTTTGATAATATGACGGCCTTCACCAAACACAAGCCCATTCTTCCCGACACACCAACAATAGCGACTCGTAACATATATTTTATCCTGTTAATTTATCAAAAAAACTTTTCACACCGTCAGTCCAAGAATGTTCTTGTGGACTATGCTGCTTACCACCACCGGTTAAAGATTCTTGCAGCTTTTCAACTAAAGCTTTTTGTTCTTTAGTTAAGCGTACAGGTGTTTCAATTTGCACCTTACATAACAAATCACCGACTGCACCGCCACGCACGGGCTTAACACCCTTGCCTCTTAATCTAAATAACTTACCTGTTTGAGTTTCTGCAGGTATCTTAAGTTTAACTTTACCATTTAAAGTAGGTACTTCTAAGGTTCCGCCAACACAAGCTGTTGGGAAACTAATCGGCACTTCACAATACAAGTTTGCACCATCACGGGTAAAAATCGTGTGATCTTTTACTTGAACCTGTACATATAAATCACCTGAAGGCCCACCATTAACACCTGCCTCACCCTCACCAGCTAAGCGAATACGATCACCTGTATCTACACCAGCTGGCACCTTGACTGATAGTGTTTTATTTTCTTGAACTCGACCTTTACCATGACATGGACGACAAGGATCTTTAATTTGCTGTCCAGATCCATGACAAGTAGGACAAGTTTGTTGCACGGAAAAGAAACCTTGCTGCATTCTAACTTGCCCATGCCCCTGACATGTTGTACAAGTAACAGGACTTGAGCCTTTTTTAGCACCAGAACCATGACATGGTTTACAAGAAACTAACACAGGCACCTTAACAGTGGCCTCAGTTCCGCCAACGGCTTCTTCTAAGGTTAATTCTAGGTTGTAGCGTAAATCTGAACCAGCCTGAACATTACTTCTTCTACGCCCACCGCCTCCGCCACCAAAAATATCACCGAAGACATCACCAAAAATATCACCAAAATCACCATTACCACCAGAGCCTCCACCCATGCTCTGGTCTACGCCAGCATGCCCAAACTGGTCATAAGCTGCGCGCTTCTTAGCATCAGATAAAATTTCATAAGCTTCTTTTACTTGCTTAAATTTCTTTTCAGCCTTTTCTGGATCATCTTTATTTCTATCAGGATGGAATTTCATCGCCATACGACGATAGCTCTTCTTTATTTCAGCTTCACTAGCATTCTTTTCGACGCTTAATAACTTATAAAAATCTTCTTTTGCCATAACGTAAATAACCGCCAGCATAAAGCGGCGGTTATTGTAGTCCTCTTAAATATCAGGAAAATAAATAACGCAAGGTGTGAAACCCTGCGTTTTAAAACGACTTATTTTTTATCGTCGTCTTTAACTTCTTCAAATTCAGCATCAACCACATCATCTTCTTGTGATGATTCAGCGGCAGCTTCTGGTCCTGCTTCCGCACCACCTTCTGCCTCTGCTTTTTGTGCATAAACACGTTCTGCTAATTTACCAGACAAATCCGTTAAAGCTGTAGTTTTAGCTTCAATTGCTTCTTTATCATCAGCCTTTACAACTTCTTGTAATTCAGTAATAGCCGTTTCAATCGCTGTTTTTTCTTCGGCTGAAACTTGCTCACCTAGCTCTTCCATAGATTTTTCAGTGGCGTTGATCATACCTTCAGCTGTATTTCTTACTGAAACTAGCTCTGTGATTTTCTTATCTTCATCAGCATGCGCTTCTGCATCTTTAATCATGCGATCTACTTCATCATCCGACAAACCACTTGATGCTTTAATAATGATAGATTGCTCTTTACCTGATGCTTTGTCTTTAGCTGATACGTTTAAGATACCATTGGCATCAATATCAAAAGACACTTCCACTTGAGGAACGCCTCGTGGTGCTGGTGGAATATCAGCCAAATCAAAACGACCTAGTGATTTATTTCCTGATGCAACTTCACGCTCACCTTGTAAAACATGAACAGTTACAGCAGACTGGTTATCTTCCGCTGTTGAAAACACTTGCGATGCATTAGTAGGAATCGTGGTGTTTTTCTCAATCAACTTAGTCATAACACCACCCATAGTCTCAATACCTAAAGACAACGGAGTGACATCCAATAATAAGACATCAGTAACATCACCACCTAAAACACCCGCTTGAATCGCCGCACCTAAAGCAACGGCTTCATCTGGGTTTACATCTTTACGAGGTTCTTTACCGAAAATAGCCTGTACCGTTTCTTGCACTTTAGGCATACGGCTTTGACCACCCACCAAAATCACATCATCAATTTCAGAAATTGACAAGCCCGAATCTTTTAATGCTTGTTCACAAGGACCTTTGGTTCTTTCAATTAAGTCTGCAACCAAAGACTCTAATTTTGCACGAGTCAATTTAACATTTAAATGCTTAGGACCTGAAGCATCAGCAGTCACATACGGTAGGTTAATATCTGTTTGCTCAGTAGATGACAATTCAATTTTTGCCTTTTCTGCTGCTTCTTTTAAACGTTGTAAAGCTAATGGATCATTGTGTAAATCAATGCCATTGTCTTTTTTAAACTCAGCAACCAAGAATTCAATAATTCTTAAATCGAAATCTTCACCACCTAAGAATGTATCACCATTAGTCGCTAATACTTCAAACTGATGCTCGCCTTCAATCTCTGCAATTTCAATGATTGATACATCAAATGTACCCCCCCCCAAATCGTAAACAGCAATAGTCGTGTCACCAGCAGGCTTATCCATACCAAAAGCCAGTGCAGCAGCAGTTGGCTCATTAATAATTCGTTTAACCTCTAAACCAGCAATACGGCCAGCATCTTTAGTTGCTTGACGCTGTGAATCATTAAAATAAGCAGGAACAGTAATAACCGCTTCTTTAACTTCTTCACCTAAAAATGCTTCTGCATCTTTTTTCATTTTCATCAAAATACGTGATGAAATTTCAGGAGCAGCCATTTTTTTACCGTGACACTCAACCCAAGCATCACCATTGTCAGCTTCTACAATTTTATAAGGCACCATTTTGATGTCTTTTTGCACTGCATCATCTTTAAAACGACGACCAATCAAACGTTTGATTGCAAATAAAGTGTTTTCAGGGTTGGTCACTGCTTGACGCTTTGCAGATTGGCCCACTAATACTTCATCACCACCAGTGAAAGCAATAATAGAAGGCGTAGTACGCGCGCCTTCGCTATTTTCGATGACGCGTGCAGTTCCATTTTCTAGAACTGCCACACATGAATTTGTGGTTCCTAAATCTATGCCAATTATTTTAGCCATTTGAATCTCCAAACTTTTTAATTTTATTTTGTATGAATTCGATATGAGGTTGCTTTAGCTAATTTCAAGCTTGCTCATCTAAATTTATTGAATCATCTTCAGGTTTATCTTGTTCAGGCTCAGCAACTTTCACTGCTTGCGAAACAACAACCATCGCTGGACGAATCAAACGACCATTTAATACATAACCTTTTTGAAATACATTAAGTACTGTATTTGCATCGACATCCGCACTTGGCTGCATAGTCATAGCTTGGTGCATTTCAGGATTAAAGGGCTGTCCCTGGGGATCAATGGCTTCAATATTAAACTTGGCAAACACTGACTCAAATTGCTTAATCGTTAGCTCACTACCTTCTCTTAAAGACACAACTTCCGGCGCATCACTGGTTGATGCTTGAATGCCTAATTCCAAGCTATCAATAACTGAAAGTAATTCTTTGGCAAATTTTTCTAAGCCATACTTATGTGCATTTTCTAAATCTTTTTGGGTGCGTCTTTTTAGGTTTTCCATTTCAGCCATGGTTCTGACTGCTTTATCCCAGTTTTCAGCTGCTTTTTTTTCTGCTTGCTTTAACTGCTTTTGCAAGACATCCACAGAAACCTCTTCTGCTTCCATTTGTTCCTCAGCCTCCACTTCAACCTCATCAGACTCATTAACCATTTCTTCAGCCGCTTGCTCAAGAACTTCATCAATCAAATCACTATCTGACTGCGCTTCAGACGCATCTTGATTCTTACTCATTTAAACACTCCAGACATTTCTTTGTAAACAATGTCATTTAACATGGGGGCTATCAGCAAAGATTCAAGGTTAAACCTAATTATATTCACTCAAACTCTAAGCCCAACACGACCATTAATTATTACGCCCCCAAGTTTTACCAAAACTCATCTAAGAATTGACAACAGCCCTCAGTATTTATAGAGTATTCATATTAAGTTCAACAAGTTGGTTTACAATACAACTAAAGCTTCTTAGCAAAATTCTTGCTGGAATTCCTTATGTCAACAGCTCAAAAAATCACCACTATTTAAGTAAAACACTATGCAAACACTCACTTTAAAATACAAAATCCCATTGATCTTGCTAGGCGCACTAGCAATGACTGGCAACACGGCTATGGCTAGGTCTGACAAGGAAATTATGGGGGATGTCCAAAAAGCTAGAGAATTAAATAGAGATCATTCACAACATGTTATGCCAGTTAAATTTAGCGAAAGTAAAAAATTTCGCGGTGTTTTTTATGGCTATTTGCCCTGCGATACCTGTGCAGGCATTAAAATGATCTTATCTTTAAAAAATAAAAATAATTATCTACTAGTCACTCAATATGCTCAATCCTCTAATAGAGAGTATTTTGATAAAGGTAAATATACTTGGAATGATAAAACCCAAATAGTGACATTAACGGCCCGCAAAGGCTCAAAAGTAACAACGCTTCTGATAAAAGATGAAGGACACCTTATTGTATTGAGTCCAGAAGGAAATGCAATGAGCGGTAACCAAGATCAATACACCTTAGTCAGAAGTGATAAAAACAAAGCACGTGAAGTTCATATTCATTAAAAATAGCCGTCACAACTCTATACAAACTATAGCTTGGGGTAAAACTTAAATATTGTATATCAATGGAAGTGAGGCTTTAGCCTCACTTCCAAAAAATAAGCTGTGATTTATTAATAGCCATGATAGCTTTAATTAAATAAAGCATAAAAAGGTCCTACCCAAAACTTTGGGATTGGGCCTTTTTTATACCTTTCGCTTACGAAAATCATTTGTTTTAACCAACAGTCCTAGCAAATCTAATACAGCAAGCAAAAAAAAGGGTCGTTACCTTTAAGTAACGACCCTTTTTTATCAGAATTAGCTTTAAAAAGCCATCCTGAAAAATGATTAACGTTTTGAGTACTGAGGACGTTTTCTCGCTTTGTGTAAACCGACTTTCTTACGTTCTACAACACGTGCGTCACGAGTTACATAACCCGCCGCTCTTAATGCTGGACGTAATTCTTCATCAAAATCCATTAACGCTCTTGTCACACCGTGGCGAATCGCACCAGCTTGACCAGAAGGACCACCACCTTTAACGATAACGTTAAAGTCGAAGTCTGCAGTTTTCTCTAGAAGTTCTAAAGGCTGTAAAGCAACCATTTGGTCAGTTTTACGGCCAAAATATATTTCTATAGATTGACTATTGATAGTGAATTTTCCTGTACCAGTTACTGCGTAAACACGTGCAATTGCACGTTTACGACGTCCTGTACCATAATATTGAGCTGCCATAATCTATCCTATAATTCCAGCACTTTAGGCTGTTGTGCTTGATGATCGTGAGTAGGACCGGCATATACTTTCAATTTCTTGAACATTGCACGACCTAATGGATTCTTAGGTAGCATACCTTCTACTGCTTTATTGATAATGCGATCAGGAAAGGTACTTCTTAGTTTACCTAAGCTAACAGACTTCAAGTTACCAATATATCCAGTATGGTGGTAATACATTTTGTCGTTTTCTTTATTTCCTGTTACACCAATTTTTTCTGCGTTAACTACAATTATGTAATCCCCAGTATCAACGTGTGGCGTGTATTCTGGTTTATGTTTACCGCGAAGACGTCGTGCAATTTCAGTAGCAAGGCGACCCAATGTCTGTCCTTCTGCATCAATTACGTACCAATCGCGCTTAACTTCTGCTGGCTTTGCACTAAATGTTTTCATCGTTTACTTAGTAATTTGTTAAGACATGTATAAAGAGCGAGAATTTTACTTGATATAACCTTTCTTTTCAAGCTTATTTACAATTTTATCTTTAAAGCGTGTAATTTTCGATACAGATGTGTTCGCTCCATACCGATGGCAGCCGCTAATTTTGCTACACTCCCCCCGGCTTTCTCAAAATGATATTCTAAATAACATTTTTCAAAATGCTCTCTAGCTTCCTTTAAAGGTAGGCTAAAAAACTCTGGAATAGTCGAGTTAAGTGCAGGTTCATTAGCGATAGACCCTAAAGCTGATTTTACCTCTTCTAACTCTATATCATCCCCCGCCCCCAAGATCATCAAGCGCTGAACCAAGCTTCTTAACTCTCTAACATTCCCCGGCCAACTATAGTTTCTCAGATAGTTTTGCGAAGCCATTGAAAATTTTCTAAAAGGCAGCTTTTCAACATTAACGAAATAGTCCACATAATAACTCAATAAACTTGGAACATCTTCCCCATGATCTCTTAATGAATTAATATCAAGAGCCACCTCATTGAGCAAAAAGTATAAATCCTGCCTAAAACGGCCGGCATTAACCTCTTCATCCAAAGCAATTCGTGTTGAAGTGACGACTTGCACATCAACCCGAACGGACTCACTTCCTCCCACTCGCAGGAAGGAGCTAGATTCTAGTGCACTTAACAACCGGAGCTGGGTTTCCATATCCATCCCCGCCACTTCGCCTAAAAATAAGGTTCCTCCATGTGCTTGCTCCAATAAGCCTTGATAAACCTTTCCAGCCTCTTCTTTACCAAAAAATTCTACTGCCGAATTCTCTGGTGAAATACTTCCAACGGCAACATCAACAAAGGGACCCTCTCGACGCACCATATGATTATGTAGATAGCGTGCGAACAATTCTTTCCCAACCCCCGCCTCACCAACCAACAACAGCCTGGCATTATGCTGAGCCAATCGCCTTAATTGCTCTTTGGTACGCTCAATGACGGCACTTTTACCAACGGGCTCTACATCTAGCATTAATTGCTGTTTAAGCCCTGCATTTTCTTGCTGGAGCTGACTTGTTTCCAAAGCCCTTTCCACCGTTAACAATAACTTCGCTAATGAGAGTGGCTTTTCTAAAAAATCATAAGCGCCTAAGCGAGTGGCCTCTACCGCAGCTTCAACAGAGCCATGCCCAGACATCATAACCACGGGACATAGCACTTCATCCTCAGTCGCCCATTCCTTTAGCAAGGTAATTCCATCGGTATCTGGCATCCAAATATCCAATAAAATTAATTGTGGCTGTCGTAGTTTCTTTTTAGCTCTAGCTGAAGCAGCATCTTCTGCCATTTCAACCTGATAACCTTCATCCTCAAGAATTTCTGACACTAACTGCCTAATATCAGGCTCATCATCAACAACTAGTATATAAGGTGATTCTGTCTTCAATGCTTTTTCCTAAATAAGTACTAAGTGCCTAGGTATAATTTATTTAACTAACTTTTTACGCAGGATTTTTTTTCATATTCAAGGCGTATAAATTAGCGCATAGCAAGCTATGCAACAATTTATACAACGTAGAAGATGAGAAAAAAGACCAGTAAAAATGTTAAATCAATTATACCTAGGTGCTTATGGGTAACTGAATAATAAAACCAGCCCCATCATTATATGCCGTATCCACCCAGATTACGCCACCATGTTCTTCAATAATTTTCTTTACGATCGCCAAGCCTAATCCAGTCCCTTTAGATTTAGTTGTTACATAAGGTTCAAATATTGTTTCCCTCTGCTCTTCACTTAAGCCACAACCATTATCATAGACTGCAAATTCAGCATATTCTGTATTATTTCGCATCACTTTACCCAACCTAACCTCAATCTGCCCTTTTCCTCCTAATGCTTCCTGCGCGTTTTTAAACAGGTTATGCAATACTTGCCGAATACTCACAGGATCAGCCTCTATAACAATATTTTCAACACTAAAAGCCGTCACAATTCTTATCTCTGTTTGCAGTATATATAGAGCCAACACTTCATTGATCAATTGATTTAAATTAATCAATTCCACTTGTTTTCTACTTGGCCTCGCATACTCAGAAAAGTCATCAACCATAGACTTTAAGGCTTCAACTTGGTTCACAATGGTTTGCGTAGAGCGCTGTAAGATTTTAGCTGATGGTTTAGATAACTCTGCTGCCAGCTTATGTTGCAATCTTTCCGCTGAAAGTTGAATCGGCGTTAAGGGATTTTTAATTTCATGCGCTAATCGCTTGGCAACCTCCCCCCAAGCTGCATTTTTTTGCGCCTGAATCAAGTCGGTCACATCATCAAACACCACAATCGTTCCCGTACGCTGTCCCATAGGCGAAAACAAGGGAGTACCTCGACAAAGCAATTCCTGCCGACCATTAGCGCCTAAAAAAGTAAATCGCTGCTGCCAGCCATCCTCAGCACCTTCTAGTAGACCCTGAATCGATTCCCACAACTGCGTTAACTGTGGATGCAGAACAATAATATCCAACAAAGTTTGCCCAATAAAATGACTTACTGGAATATGTAATATTCTATAAGCAGCTTGATTGGCCGTTCTAATTTTATGAGTCGACCCAAAACTCACCACCCCAGCCGTCAGGTTGGATAATACCGTGTCTAAATAAGCCCTTTGCTGCTCCACTTCAGCACCTGCAGCCTTAGCCTCATCTCGTGACCTAGCAATCCTTAAGGTCATTTCATTAAATGACTCAACCAAAAAACCCAAGTCATCCTGACTCATCACTGGTAATTGTTTTCTATAATTCCCATTCGCAACAGCCTGTGTCCCTCGCACCAACTCTTTTACTGGTGCCACAATATGTCGAATACTGACAAAAGCCACCCAAATAGCCGCCAATAAACTTAGCAACAAAACTAATGATAATAACAATAAAAAACTACTTTTTAATGACCCCCTCAAAAAAGTCATTTCTTGATAGCGCACAAATGCAAAGTCAATGGAATCAGCTAAATCAGCAATACGAACAGGCACAGGAAATAAAAGCTGCAAATATCTAGGTTCATCGTCATCTACATAAACAATCACCTGAATTAATAAGGCATCATCGTCCATCTGATTAAAAGCGACATATTCTTTATTTTGCCTTACTTGCAACCAGACATGCTCTCCAGGCAACAAGGGCAATATATCATTTGAATCAACACTATTTGATGCAATCACATGACCTTGTCTAGAAAAAAGTGCAATTTCTGTTGCATCAACCCTTTCCCTTAACTCTCCCATTTCAAGTGCAATCAAGGTCTGAGATTTACCAACCACTTCTTTAGTTAATTTTCGAGCTTGTTTTAAATGTAACCGTTTTCTTTGATCTAAAGATTCTTCACTTAATTCCAAGGCATCTTCCATAGCCCGATCAATTTCAATATTAAACCAACTATCAATCCCTTGATTTAGGAATTGCACAGAAAAGTAAAATACAATAGCCGCGGGGGCAATCGCTAACAACACAAATAAAGAGATCATCCTTGTGGTTAATTTGGAACCCGCCTCCCTCTTCTTTAATTCACGCCCCAAAGAGTAGACATTAATACCGATCAATATAAATAAAACAATAGAACCTAGGCCATTCCCAAGCAATAACCAAGAGTACATATCACTTAATTCTGAAGAGCCCTGAGTTGCCGAACTCATGAGCTGTAATGACAACAGAATTAAGCCAAATAAAACAACAATAGAAAGGTTTACAGGGAACTTTAGTTTTGAAGTGGCCATAATGTCCAATGACTTGAAAGCGCCCACTGTGAGTCAAAATACGAGAACGGGCGAAGTGGGACGGGTAGATCTTCATGCTTAAACTCAACCTTTACAGCCACATGGTACTGTTTATCGGGTTGAATCAATTGCTTATCTACAATAACCACCCCTCTCATTTTAGAAATGAAATTTAACGCGCCAGCTAAGCTTGAAAACACTGAGCGCTCTCCTGTACTTAGCTTTTTAATACTGTATAAATTTAACAACGCATGATTTTGAATTTGATACTCAAGCTGCAAATTCTGTACAGAACTATTCCATACGTAACCCTGCTGCTCAACTTTTATTAACACAGCCCATGTTAAAGCAATTCCTTTTTGCAACGCCTCTTTTACGACGGGGCTTAATTGATAATCTATATCTGCATTTAACTCATAATGATTAGCAACAAGCTCGACTTTAATATTTTTAACCATAGCCGAAAAATCACTGGCCCAAATACCGCCAGAAAAAACACAAATAAATAGGTAAAGTGCTATGTTCACCGCTTAAGCAATTTAGCATAATAAAACCCATCCATATTTTGCTGCCCCGTTAGCACCTGTCGCCCAAAACTTCTCTTTATTCCCCATTCAGCAGCAAAATCAACTTCCTCAGCATTACTATGCTGAGCTAAAAAGGTTTGAATTTGTTGCTCATTTTCTTGCTTTAAAATAGAACAAGTGGCATAGAGCAAAATACCGCCAGGCACTAATAATTCCCATGCAGCAGTCAGAATACGCTGTTGAATAGTTTGTAATTCTGCAATATCCGACTCACGGCGTAATATTTTTATATCCGGATGCCGCCTAATCACCCCCAATGCAGAGCAAGGTACATCGACCAAAATACGATCAAACATTTGACCTTCCACCCATTCAGCAGGTTTGACTGCATCCCCAACAACAACCTTAGCCTTGAGCTTTAAGCGCTGTAGATTTTCTTTTACCCGAGTTAACCTAGCTCCATCAATATCAACAACCGTCATCGAAATCGACTCTGCTTGCCTTTCTAAAATAGCAGATGTTTTTCCACCCGGCGCTGCGCACAAATCAAGCACTGACTGCCCTGCCTGTACATCAAGCAATTCTGCCGCCATTTGAGCGGCAGTATCTTGTACCGAAACCATTCCATCACTAAAGTGCGGTAACTTTTCAACTGCAACAGGCTGCTGCAGAATAATAGCCGAAGTACAAAATGGAACAGCATCAGCGACAATAGATTGTTCAGCCAACAATTCAAGATAATCATGCTGATTGCTCTGCCTTAAATTAACCCGCAAAACCATGGGTGGTTGCTTGTTATTCTCAGACAGTATATTTTGCACATGCTCTGGCCAATCTTGGGTTATTTTATTAACCAGCCATTCAGGGTGTGAACTAGCAGCAAGCACATTTTCATTCGCTTGCTTTTCTAACGACTCCTGTTCTCGCATATATTGGCGCAAAACAGCATTAATCAGCGACTTAGCCCAACTTTTTTTCTTAGCTGCTGAAACTGTTTCAGATACAGCCGCATGCGTTTTAACTCGCATATATTGCAATTGATAAATTCCAATCAATAACAACATTTTTATATCAGTATCTTTATTTCTTAATGACTTACTCAACAATTGCTGCAAAATAAAATTTAAGCGATGATAGTGTCGCACCACGCCATAGCATAAGGCTTGGATAAACGCTCTGTCCTTAGCATCAGCTACAGACTCAAGCACACCATCTAAAGCAACCGTTAAAGACCGTCCATCTTTAACCACTTTACACAAGACTGTAGCCGCCTGTTTTCTTAAACTTGTCATCCTAACTTAACACCCTCAACATCATGAGAATTTAAAAAAGCATGGACCTTCATTCGCTTACCCCCAGGTAATTGCACCTCCAATAGATCTAGATAACCATCACCTGTCCCCACGACCATCCGTTTACCTTGTTTTTTGAGCTCACCAGCAGCCAAATCATTCTCACATTCACTTATTACTGATTTCCAGACACGCAGAACCTTGCCATCAAAAACAGTTTGGGCAACAGGCCAACTATTGAAGCCTCGAATTTTTCGATCAAGTTCAATAGCTGATAAATTCCAATCTAATAGCGACTCTATTTTTTCTAACTTAGCAGCATAAGTTACCAAACTTTCATCTTGAACCTCAGCAACCAAAGTACCTTGCTCAATTTGGACCAATACTTTTTCCAAACCAATAGCGCCTAGTTTAGATAATTTATCATGCAAATCACTGCTACTATGCTGAGGCTCTATCACACACTCCTCCTTGTGTAACATATCCCCCGCATCCAGTTTTTTAATCACTTGCATAATAGTAACACCCGTTTTCTCATCCCCCGCTATCACAGCGCGATGAATAGGAGCTGCACCACGCCAACGAGGCAACAAAGAACCATGAATGTTAATACACCCCTGCTTAGGAGCATCCAACACTGCTTGCGGTAACATCAGACCATAAGCAACCACGATCATCAGATCAGCATTAAGCTGCTCCAGCTGCTTAATATCTGCTTCTTTTTTTAATGATCCAGGCTGAAATACCGGGATATTTTCTTCTAAAGCAAGCTTCTTGACAGGGCTAGGAGTTAATTTACGACCTCGACCAGAAGGCCTGTCAGGCTGAGTATATACCGCACAAATTTCATGCTTAGAATCAATCAGCATTTGTAGGGCGGGCACGGCAAAGTCAGGCGTTCCAGAAAAAATAATTTTCATCGCTTTTTAGCCTCTTGCTTATGAATTTTATCCAGCTTGGCTTTAATTCTATTACGTTTAAATGCAGAAATATAATCAACAAATAACTTACCATCTAAATGATCAATTTCATGCTGAATACAAACTGCCAACAAATCATCCGCTTCTAGCTCAAAAGGCTTGCCTTTCTTGTCAAATGCCTTTACTTTAATTTTCTCTGCGCGCGTCACCATTTCAAAAAATCCAGGCACGGATAAACAGCCTTCCTCCGACTCTTCTGCTCCATGCTTTTCAATAATCTCAGGATTGATTAGGCATAAAGAGTCATTTTTTTCTTCACTGACATCAATCACAATCACCCGTTGATGCACATTAATCTGCGTTGCAGCTAACCCCACGCCTTTAAAGTCATACATAGTTTCAATCATATCATCGACTAATGCAGTGATTTTTGGGTCAAAAACCGTAACTTTTTTCGCTTTGGTGCGCAAACGTTTATCGGGAAATTCAAGAACGGTTAGAATACTCAACTAACACTCCACTTTTAAAAAATATAATGAGATCGATTTTAGCTGATTGTGAGTAAAATCTAAACAAATACTCTATATACTCCTACGCAGGCAGATTTTCGACTTTCTAGCAATTGACTTTTGCTGATAGCTTCGCTGCTAAAATAAGTTGCGCAGCCTACTATGTGGCGATTTTAAGATCGCGTACAAAGCATATGAATATTCAAGGAGGCTGCTAGTCTGATTCTTATAACCCCTCCTTTCTTTTCCTATCCTCTCCATGTTGCCCCAACCGTGTAATTCTAGCAACCAATAGCCTTAATTTTATCGTAAAAAAACTCACTACCCCATACCTCACCTGCTAGTGTGGCTTTAGAAATATGCTCATCTTGTTTACTAAAAATCGCTAGAGTATCGATAAAGCCTTGTATACACCATAGCTGTACTTAGGAAGTGCTGAAAACTAGAGGGATAGCATTAATTGATCATCACAAATATCAATGCCTATAGAAAACAAACCCCTCTCTATCACCTTGTTTTCCTGACTTTCTGAAAAGCAACAATTAAAAACTGGGACATCAAGTATAAAGCGCATGCTCCGTGGTTAATGCATCCTCACCACCCAAAGCATTAGGGAGTCAGTAATAAATAATGTACCTAGATCTCGTAGGATTTTT